>JBAUNU010000464.1:0-8692 GCA_049579405.1 Methylocella sp. | reverse complement strand
CACTCCGTGTGGCGGGACGCGCTGGAGGCGGACATTTCGCGCATCGCGCCGGACGCGGTGTTGTTTGGCGCGGGGGCGGAAAGATTGCCGAATACGTCCTGCTTCGCCGTCCCCCGCATCGAGGCGCACGTGTTGCTTATCGCTTTGGACATGGAGGGTATTGCGGTATCGTCGGGTTCGGCCTGTTCGTCGGGAAAGGTGAAACGTTCGCACGTCTTGAGCGCGATGGGCGTGGAGCCGGACGTCGCGGGGGGCGCAATCAGGGTCAGTCTCGGGTGGAATTCGCGGCGGGAAGATTGCATTTCGTTCGTCAAGGCTCTTGAAAGGACGGTCAGCACAATCAAAGCAAGGCGGGGCAAGTCCGCCGCATGAGCACCCGGGCGGTTTGCCCGCGAATACCGGCTGGGTTTCTTGCTCCTAGTTTATCGGGTTCCCTGCCGTGACTTTATAAGGTACTCTACTACGTCTGAACCAGCGGTCCTTGAAACCGCCAAGGTGAGGAGAATGGCATGCCTGCGGTCCAAGCGACCGTCGATCGCGTGAAGGCGATCGACGTCAGCGAATATAAGTATGGTTTTTTCTCCGATATTGAATCCGACAAAGCCCCGAAGGGTCTAAATGAAGACATTGTCCGGTTCATTTCGGCGAAAAAGAACGAGCCCGCCTGGCTGACCGAATGGCGGCTCGGCGCCTACCGGCGCTGGCTGACGATGCAAGAGCCGCGCTGGGCCAGGGTGGACTATCCTAAGATCGATTATCAGGATCTTTGCTATTATTCCGCGCCGAAAACGGCGGCCGGTCCGAAATCGCTCGACGAGGTCGATCCGGAGCTTCTGAAGGTTTACGCCAAGCTCGGAATTCCGTTGCGTGAGCAGGAGGCTCTTGCCGGCATCGGCCCGGACCGCAGAATTGCGGTCGACGCGGTGTTCGACTCTGTCTCGGTCGTCACCACCTTCAAGGAGGAGCTGGCCAGGGCCGGGGTGATTTTTTGTCCGATCTCGGAAGCCGTGCATACGCATCCAGACCTCGTCCGGAAATACCTCGGATCGGTGGTGCCCACGACGGACAATTTCTACGCGACGCTGAATAGCGCGGTATTTTCCGACGGGTCCTTCGTTTACGTTCCGCCGGGCGTTCGCTGCCCGATGGAACTCTCGACGTATTTCAGGATCAACGAACAAAACACCGGCCAGTTCGAACGCACGCTGATCATCGCCGACAAGGGCAGCTACGTTTCCTATCTCGAGGGCTGCACGGCACCCAAGCGCGACGAAAATCAACTGCATGCCGCAGTCGTCGAGCTGATCGCCCTTGACGACGCCGAGATCAAATATTCGACGGTCCAGAACTGGTATCCGGGCGACGCCGATGGCCGGGGCGGGATTTATAATTTCGTCACCAAGCGCGGCGATTGCCGGGGCCTGAATGCCAAGATCTCCTGGACTCAGGTGGAAACCGGATCCGCGATTACCTGGAAGTATCCGTCCTGCATTCTGCGTGGCGACAATTCGCGCGGCGAGTTTTATTCGATCGCGATTTCCAACGGGCGCCAACAGGTCGATTCCGGCACCAAGATGATCCATCTCGGCAAGAACACCACGAGCCGGGTCATATCGAAGGGAATTTCCGCGGGCAGATCGCAAAATACCTATCGCGGTCAGATTTCGGCGCACCGGAAAGCCACCGGCGCCCGCAATTTCACCAATTGCGATTCGCTGCTCATCGGCAATTCGTGCGGCGCCCATACGGTACCCTATATCGAATCGAAGACCCCTAGCGCGCAATTCGAGCATGAGGCGACGACCTCGAAAATTTCCGAGGATCAGCTGTTTTATTGCATGCAGCGCGGGCTTTCGGGCGAGGAGGCGACGGCTTTGATCGTCAACGGCTTCGTGCGCGATGTGTTGCAGCAGCTGCCGATGGAGTTCGCGGTGGAGGCGCAGAAATTGATCGCGATTTCGCTCGAGGGGAGCGTCGGCTGACGCGGCTTCCGGCGATCCGGCAAGCGGTTCCCGCTGGCATCGGGGCCGAAAAACGGAGCCAAGAATTTTCGCGATCGGAGGAGCGGAAATTCGCGCGGGCGACCGCAGGCCGAATGTTCAAGTCGGCTGATATTTAGTCGAGGAAAAATCGTGCTCGAAGTAAAAAACCTCAATGTCTCCATCGGCGGACGCAAGATCCTCGATGATCTGGATCTCACTGTCCAGGACGGGGAGGTTGCCGCGCTCATGGGCCCGAACGGGAGCGGCAAGTCCACTTTGTCTCATGTCATTGCGGGTCGCAAGGACTACATTGCCGAAACAGGCGACGTCTTGCTGAACGGCGAGAGTATCTTAAACCTCGAGCCGGATGCCCGCGCCGCCAAGGGTCTTTTCCTCGCGTTCCAATATCCAGTCGAAATTCCTGGCGTCGCGACCTTGACCTTTCTCAAGGCCGCTTTGAACGCCCAGCGCAAGCAGCGCGGCCAACAAGAGCTTTCGACTCCGGATTTCATGAAACGGATCAAGGCATCCGCCGGCAAGCTCAAGATCAACCAGGACATGCTCAAGCGCGCGCTCAACGCCGGTTTTTCCGGCGGCGAGAAGAAGCGCATGGAGATTCTCCAGATGGCGCTTCTCGAGCCTGCGTTCGCAATTCTCGATGAAACTGATTCAGGCCTCGACATCGATGCCTTGCGGGTGGTCGCCGATGGCGTCAACGCGCTGCGATCGCCAAGCCGCGGTTTCCTCATCATTACCCATTACCAGCGGGTTCTCGACCACGTGGTGCCGGACACCGTGCATGTGATGGCGCAAGGTCGAATCGTCCGCAGCGGCGGCAAGGAATTGGCGGCCGAACTGGAAAAAAGCGGATACCGCGATTATGTCGCCGAACCGGCCATCGCCTAGAAGAAAAATGGAAATGAACGCTGACATCATGCCCGCGAGAACGCCCGCCGAAATCTTTCTGGCCCGCGCCTTCGACACTTCCAAGGCCGGGCTGCCCGGCAACACGGACGTGGCCAAATGGCGGGAAGCTTCGTTTAAGACTTTCAGTGCGTCGGGGCTGCCGCACCGGCGCATCGAGACGTGGCATTATACCGACCTGCGCACGCTCATGCGCGATGCCTTGCCGCTTGCCACGGCCCCCAGCCCCGCAACAATCGACGCGCTGCGCAAGGAATTCCCCGTCGCCGCGGCAAGCCCGCGTATTGTTCTGGCCGATGGCTTCTTCGTGCCGGAATTGTCCGGCGGTTTGCCGGAAGGACTAAAGGTACGCTCGCTCGCCTCGGTGTTGGCCGAAGGGCGGTCCGACCTGATCGCGCTGTTGTCCTCGCAAGATCTTGCCGCGCGGGATTCCATCGTGTCGCTGAACGCGGCTTTGATGCAGGACGGCGTCGTGATCGAGGTGGCGCCCGGGACCGCGATCGCCGAGCCGGTCAACCTCATTCACGTCACGGCTTCGCCCGCGCCCGCCGCGCATTTCTGCCGCTCGGCTCTCCTGATCGGGGCTGGCGCATCCCTCCGCCTCGCCGAGTCGATGCATTTCGCACACTCTACCCAAACGGGCCAAGCCAACGCCTGTCTCATTGTCTCGCTCGGCGACCACGCGAAGTTCGCTCATATTGCGATAATGACGGGACCTGCTCCTCGCGGCGTGCGGCTCGAAAGCGTGATGGTGCGGATCGGCGCCAGGGCGAAGTTCGACAGTTTCGCGCTCGTCGCCGGCATCGGCCTTGTGCGGCGGCAGATGTTTGTCCAGTTCGAAGGCGCGGAGTCGGAAACCTCGCTCAGCGGCGTGGCGCTTCTCGGCGGCCGCGAACATGCCGATACCACCCTGCTGGTCGAGCACGCGGCGCCAGGTTGCGTGAGCCGCGAAACGTTCAAATATATTCTCGACGAGGAAGCAACCGGCGTATTCCAGGGCAAGATCCGTGTCGCGCCTGGGGCGCAAAAGACCGATGGCAAGATGCTTTGCAAGGCAATGCTGTTGTCCGATATGGCCGCGATGAACAATAAGCCGGAGCTTGAAATATTTGCCGACGACGTTGCCTGCGGGCATGGCGCGACGTGCGGCGGCTTGGACCTCGACCAATTGTTCTATCTTCAGACGAGAGGATTGCCATTCGAAGAAGCCGAGGCGCTTTTGCTGGAAGCCTTCGCGGGGGAATTGATCGACGGGATCGGGCATGAAGGGTTGATCAAGACCTGCCGCCGCGTGGTGAGCACTTGGCTTTCCGCGCGGCATCGCTCCGCGGCGGTGCCGCGCGCCGTCATCGCCTAGGGCGCATGGACCTGGCGCGGGGCGCCAATTTGGAGCAACAAATGAACAAGCATATCGGCGTGGACGCGCCGCTCGAGATTGCCTCTCTCCGCGAGGATTTTCCCATCCTTGCGACCAAGGTCTACGGCAAGCCGCTCGTCTATCTCGACAACGCCGCTTCGGCGCAAAAGCCAAGGGAAGTGGTCGAGCGGATGCTCCACGCGACCTATCATGAATATGCCAACGTTCACCGCGGCCTGCATTATCTTGCCAACGCCGCGACCGATGCTTACGAAGTCGCGCGTGAAAGCTTGCGCGCCTTCCTCAACGCCGGATCCGCCAGCGAGATCGTCTTCACGAAATCGGCGACCGAGGCAATCAATCTGGTCGCGGCCTCTTTCGGCGAGGCCTTCATTAAGGAAGGCGACGAGATCGTCCTTTCGATCATGGAACACCACGCAAACATCGTGCCTTGGCATTTTTTGCGCGAGCGCAGGGGCGCCGTCCTGAAATGGGTGGACATCGACGACGATGGAAATTTCCTGCTTGATGCGTTCAAGCAGGCATTGACGGCGAAGACCAAGATCGTCGCCCTGACCCATCTGTCGAACGTGCTCGGCACGGTAACTCCGGTCAAGGAGATCGTCAGGATCGCGCATGAGCGCGGAATACCGGTATTGATCGATGGCTCGCAAGGGGCGGTCCATCTCGACGTCGATGTTGTTGACCTCGGTGTCGATTTTTATTGCCTAACCGGCCATAAGCTCTATGGGCCAACCGGCATCGGCGCGCTCTACGGCAAGAAGGAATGGCTGGAGAAATTGCCACCCTTCCTCGGCGGCGGCGAGATGATCGACGAGGTCACCAAGGATCGCGTGAGCTATAGCGAGCCGCCGCATCGTTTCGAAGCCGGTACTCCGCCGATCGTGCAGGCGATCGGGCTCGGCGCCGCCGTGAATTATGTACGAAGGATCGGGCGCGAGCGCATTCATGCGCATGAACTGGCCTTGAGCAATTATGCGCATGAGCGCTTATCGCGGATCAACTCGCTGCGGATCTTCGGCCACGCAAAAGGCAAGGGAGCCATCCTATCCTTCAACATGGACGGCGCCCATGCGCATGATGTCGCCACCGTGCTCGATCGATGCGGTGTCGCCGTGCGTGCCGGAACGCATTGCGCCCAGCCGCTACTTTCGCGCTTCGGCGTGACATCCACCTGCCGCGCCTCCTTCGCGCTCTATAACACCTTCGAGGAAGTCGACAAGCTAGCCGGAGCCTTGATCAAGGCCGAAGGCCTATTTGCTTGAGAAACGAGGAGCCAGACATGGTCGTAGCACAAACCAGCGAATGCCAGGAAGCCATTGAAGGCCCCGAATCCATGCCGAACGAGCCGCAATGGCTGTTCGACGGGTCGGTGCCGGAAGACGAGCGTGCGCGTTATGCAAGCGACGTCGTTGCCGCGCTGAAGACCGTGTTCGACCCCGAAATTCCTTGCGATATCTACGAGCTTGGACTGATCTACAAAGTGGACATCGGCGGCGATCGCCTGATTAAGATCGAGATGACCCTGACCGCGCCAGGCTGCCCGGTGGCGGGCGAACTCACCCGCTCGATCGAGACGGCGGTCGGCGCTGTGCCAGGGGTTCTCGGCGTCAACGTTGCGGTGGTTTTCGATCCGCCGTGGGACCAAGGACGCATGTCGGACGACGCGCGCGTTTCGCTTGACATGTTTTGAGCTTCCGGCGCGCAATTCCGGGGCTCAAATAATTTCGTTGCGCCGCGGCTTTCGCATCGGGCCAGCCGATGCATCGGTTAGCCTTTCAGCAAGGGGTCGAGCACCTTCGCGAGGGCATCGGACGTCATCTCGCCCCTCTCCTTCTTGCCGTTGATAAAGAAGGTCGGCGTGGCGGTGACACCGAATTTGTTCGCCGCGCGGTCATGCACCTTGGCAATCTTGTCGAAGAGATCTTGATTTTTAAGGCAAGCCTCGAAATTATTTTGGCTCATTCCGGTTTGCTTGAGGAGAGCGGCCAAGGCTTCAAGGGGCTTGTCCGTAAAGGCCCAGTTCTTTTGTTGGGCGAACAGCAGATCGACGATGGCATTTCGCTTGTCGTCGCCAGCGCAGCGGGCCAACATGAAACCGGCGGCCGCCAAAGGGTCGAGGGGGAATTCGCGCAAAATGAAACGAACTTTGCCGGTATCAATATATTTGCTTTTTAATTCCGGAAACGTCGTGGCGTAAAAGCCCGCGCAATGCACGCAGGTCATTGACGCATATTCGACAATCGTGACCGGCGCTTCCCTCGCGCCAAGCGCAACATCCGGCAGGGCCTCGCTTGCCATCAGTTCATCCAACGCCACATCCGCGCGTTGCGCTAGAACCGGGGCCGCAACATACCCAGCTAAAAAACCGGCGATTGTTAGACCGGCAGCGGCCATCCCGAACAGACCGCGACGATGCCTTAAGGCAGCCTGGCCAATTTTGGGCAAATGCATGAACTTATCTCCATCGGCGACTGAGCGCGGATTTGCCTGATTACGCGGCAGGAAGGCAAGACAATTATTGTTTTGGCAAGTTCAGGGCGTGCCCCCCGCGCGTCCCGCCCAATGGCAAGCGTCGGCAAGCCGCCGATGTTGCCTAAGGCCCGGCGAGAACACGCGCGCCGAGCCGCGTGAGGGCTAGCCGCAACGGTTCATCCATGACCCTGCCGACGATCGTTTCCGCCGCCGCTTCGGCCGCCTTGTCCAACGGGCGGGGCGCAAGCCTGGCGAGGGGCGGCGCGGCAACCGGGCCTTGCTTCAGCAGGAGCCGCGAGATGCAACGCCAGCCGGAGTGGGCGTTGACGCGCTCGATGACGATGGGGGCGAGATGCTGCAATTCCAACGCGAAACCCGACTCGACGCGCACAATGAGCGTCGCCGGAACTGGGCCATTTTCCGCCGCGCGGTGTTGCCGCACCGGCCACTGCACCTTGACCGGTTGCGACACCGCGGCGAGTCTTTCGCCGACAATGTCGTCCCAAAACAAAACGAGACCGGACTGGCCAAAACCTTGCCGCCTGAGAACCGGATCGATCGCGGTTTGAACGAGGTCCGCGAGCGGCCGGGACCAAGGGATTTTGCCGGGGCGTGTCCGCATGCTCCCTTATACCTCGTCTTGGCCGGTGCTTCATGAAAAATTCGTTGGTTCCACGCCCTTGCCCGGGCCGCTTTCCACAATTGGCAACGGGGGCGTCCTCAGGCCGCCTCGCCGCCAAACAAAGCGGTGGCGCGATTCCGGATTTCCTCCGGCGAAATATCCTCCTTATGAGTCGCGATCCACCAACGATGGCCGGAAGGGTCCTCGAATTTCCCGCCGCGCTCGCCGTAGAATTGGTCCATGACAGGCCGAAGAACCCTTATGCCCGCGTCAATCGCACGGGCCGTGAATGCATCGACATCCTCGACGTAGAGGTGGATCATGACAGGGGTTCCCCCGATCGTTTGCGGACTCAAGGCATCGTGGTCAGGAAATTCGTCGCAAAGCATGATCCTGGCCTCGCCGATTTTGAGTTCAGCATGTCCGACCTTGCCTCCATGCTCGATGCAAAACACTTCCGCCGCGCCGAAAGCGGCTTTGTAAAACGCGATGGCTTCGCTGGCGTTGCGCACGGTCAGATACGGTATTGCCCCTTGATGGCCTTCGGGAATCGGCTTGACGGCAGCGCTCATCTTTCGACCCCTTTGCTTCGCCCCTTATCCATAGCTAAGATAAAGGAGCGGTCAAACGAGGCGCATCTATGGCGTTCAAGAAGAGCCTTGGCGCACGCGCCGGTGCCGCCGCTGCGCTTCTTGCCTGGTACGACCGCCATCGCCGCGATCTGCCTTGGCGGGCCTCGCCGGGCGAGCCCGCCGACCCCTACAAGGTTTGGCTTTCGGAAATCATGCTGCAGCAGACGACGGTCACGGCCGTAAAACCCTATTTCCTGGGATTTCTGGCGCGCTGGCCCAATGTCGGCCTGTTGGCTCAAGCCAGCGGCGAAGAGGTGATGCGGGCCTGGGCCGGCCTTGGCTACTACTCCCGCGCGCGAAACCTCCATGCTTGCGCGAAAATTGTCGCGGGACCGCTCGATGGCAGGTTTCCGGATACCGAAGCGGGATTGCAGGGTCTTCCAGGTATTGGCCCTTATACCGCGGCGGCCGTTGCGGCGATCGCATTCGGCCGCCGCGCGCCCGCCATTGACGGTAATGCCACGCGGGTGCTTGCGCGCCTCTATTCGATCTCCACGCCGCTGCCGGCGGCTAGGTCCGAGATCAAGGCGAAGGGTGCCGCCATGGTGCCCGTCGAGCGGCCCGGCGATTTCGCGCAGGCGATGATGGACCTTGGCGCCACGGTCTGCGCGCCAAAACATCCTTCTTGCGGCATTTGTCCCTTGCTAAAATTTTGTCGCGGCCATGCCTCGGGCCGCCC
>JBAUNU010000463.1:0-2243 GCA_049579405.1 Methylocella sp. | reverse complement strand
GCGTTGCAGCCCGCCGCCGCGCCGCCGCCGCCAATCCCGCCGAGCCGCAGGCGGCCTGCGCTATCGGCGTTCAGCGGATTCCTCTCCTTTCTGTTGATCGCGGCGATCGCCTGCATGTCCGGGCTCGTCTGGAGCCGCCACCGGATAGATGAACCCGGTCCGCTCGCCGCCAACAAGATCCTCTACATCGCGCCGGGCACAGAGGGTCCCGATATTATCGCCCAACTTGATCGCGAGGGGGTCATCGACAGTCCGTTCGCGCTCAACGTCGCGCTCTTGCTCGAGGGCAACCGTTCGAAGCTCAAGGCAGGTGAATATCTCTTCAAACAAAACGCCAGCCTAGGCGAAGTGATCGACACGCTGATCGGCGGCAAGCAGCTACTGCACGCCATTACAATACCCGAAGGACTGACCAGCGAGCAGATCGTCGAACGGCTCCGCGAAAGCGACATACTGGTTGGCGACATCGCAGACGTGCCGAAGGAGGGGAGCTTGCTGCCGGAGACCTACAAGGTCGCGCGCGACGCGGTCCGGGTGGACATCATCAAGCTCATGCGGGACGCTCAAAAGCGTGCCGTCGATCAGATTTGGTCGCACCGGGCGAAGGGCCTTCCCTTGCGCTCGCCCTACGAGCTCGTCACCTTGGCCTCAATCGTCGAAAAGGAGACCGGCAAGGCGGACGAGAGGCCGCGGGTCGCCAGCGTTTTCGTGAACCGCCTGAAAAACAAGATGCGGCTGCAATCCGACCCGACGATCGTTTATGGCTTGGCCGGGGGCAAAGGCACGCTGGGCCGGGAGATCACCCGTGCCGAACTCGAAAAGCCCACCCCCTACAATACCTATTTGGTCGACGGCTTGCCGCCGGGGCCGATCGCCAATCCAGGCCGCGCGGCACTCGAAGCGGTTGCAAACCCGTCCCGCACCCAGGATCTTTATTTCGTCGCCGATGGCACCGGCGGCCATGTTTTTTCGGAAACGCTCGATCAGCATAGCCGCAACGTGCAGCGTTGGCGCCAGATCGAAAAGGACGCGAAAGACAAGCAGGAGCAGCCAGCGCCCGGCTTGGATAGGACCGCGCCACAAATTGCCCCGGCGGCTCCTCAGCCTGGCGCCGACCAGAAAAGCGAGAGCGGAGTGCCGTCGTCCGTCTACGGATCGCTGCCGGCGTCGCTCGATGCGCCGCGAAGCGCCACGCCCGGCCCGCCATCCCTTTCCTATGCGCATGCGGCGGCGGCGATCGCGGGCGTGATGCGGGTCCCAGCTTCCAAAGCGGCGGTGAAAACCTCAGGAAATATAAGTGCCTTCGCTTTTGGGCCGGGGCTCGACGAACTTGGCATTTCGGTGGGCGGCGTTCGCTCTCCCGCCGCCGCGACGCTCGACGGCCCGATCGGTCAAGAGGATGCGGCGGACGCGGCGAACGGGCCGGAAACGTCGCCCGCGCCGCAACGGCAAAACGACGTACGGCCCGTGCACGCGCGGGCCTTCGACGCATCCGAGGGAACTCCCCTCGACCCTCTCCGGAATAAAACCTACGACCTGAATTACGCCAAAACCGTGCCCCCGATTCAATAGGCGGGGATTGGTTCCGTGACCCTGGCCGGCTTCAGGCCGCGAGGGCCGCTGCGGGTGGCTTGAGCGCCAACCCGAGGCTTGCGGCAATTGCCGGATGTGTCACATGGCCGCGATGCACATTTAGGCCGCCGCGCAGGCCAGGGTTGTTGGCAATCGCGCCGAGCCCGCCGGCGGCAAGGGCAAGGCCATACGGAAGCGCCGCATTGTTCAGCGCATGACTCGATGTGAACGGCACGGCGCCGGGCATGTTTGCGACGCAATAATGGACCACCCCGCCTTTGACGAAAGTCGGGGCGGCATGCGTCGTTGCATGCGAGCTTTCGAAGCAGCCGCCCTGATCAATCGCGATATCGACGAGAACGGCGCCTTGCTTCATGCGGCTCAACATTTGCGCGGTAAGGAGTTTCGGCGCGGCGGCGCCGGGGATCAGCACCGCGCCAATCACCGCATCGGCGGATAAAACCGCATCCTCGATCGCCGCCGCCGAGGCAAATCTTGTCTTGGCCCGTCCTTGGAACAACTCGTCGAGCTGACGCAGGCGCGGGAGCGCCCGATCGAGGATCGTCACGTCGGCGCCGAGACCGGCCGCCATCCGTGCCGCTTGGGTTCCGGCAACGCCGCCGCCTAGCACAACGACCCGCGCCGGCAGAACCCCCGGGACACCCCCAAGC
>JBAUNU010000462.1:0-3111 GCA_049579405.1 Methylocella sp. | reverse complement strand
CGGCGGCGCCGCCAAGCGACGTCGCGTCCGGGAGCGCCCGAAGCTGCCGCATTCGCTCCAGCGCCTGCACGATCCCATGCACTCCAATCGCGGTCCCATGCATCGTCCAACGGTTCTGTTTGGCGCGCTCGACAAGCAACGCGCGCGCCCGGCGGAGCCGCCCGGTGATCTGCCAGATGATTTGGACGGGTGAAAAACCCTTCCGGAACCGGTCAATAAGGGTCGCGGCCTTCCAACTCTTCGGATCGGCCGCATAAAGCGGATCAAATAGCCGGCCGGCAATCTCCTGGACCGTAATCGCGGCGCCATCGTAGGTGCCAACGCCGCGCACGAAGGATGCGAGCTTATCGAGCTGCTGTTCGCTCCACAGCGCGCGACCGCTGGCGGGATCGAGCGCGATCGCGAGCTCGCGTTGTCTTTCGGCGCGGACCGGGTCGCCGCGCGCCGCGAGCGAGGGTAAAGGCTGACCCTTGATCTGAAACCACCGCCGGATACGGCCGGCAATCAGGCGATTCACCAGAGGTCCGCGCGGGAGAAACCTGCGATCGAGGCGCGGCTCCTCGTTGAGAGCGCGAATCTCGGCGGGATCCGCGACGAGCACAAGGTCAACGAGGCCGGGCACGCGAATGCGTTGCGCCATGACTCAACTCACGGATTTTGGCCAAGGAAAGAAGCTGTTGCGGACGTCGGCGAGAACTGGGCCGAGCGACGGCGCGTGCCGCAACAGCACCTCTCGCATGCCACTCCCTTCAACCCAATCGATTCCAGCGGGCGTGTAGACTTCCGGCGTATAGTCATCCGACAAAAACCGGTCGCTCTTAATTCGCCGGGGGGCAATCGCAATGAATATGCGAAATGCCGTATCAGAGATTGCAAAACCGAGCGGTTTGGTTTCCGCGAGCGTGCCGGTGAGGAGGTCGACGCGTTCGACGTCGCCATAGATCGTTTCGAGTTCACGCCGCCACTGTTCGTTGTCCGTGAGCTCGCCAAAGCTCTTCGGCACGCTCATCCGCAGCATGCGGCGAAACGCACAATAGCGGGGCACGCCGCGTTCCCGGTCGCGGAGGATGTCGGTCGCCGCAAGATCCGTGTAGATGCCCTGATCGATGTTCTCCGGCAGCGCGCGCAGATGGGTCGGATAATTGTGGAGCACGGGCGCGCCGCAAAAACTCGTGCCCAATGAATAGAGCACATCCTCGAAAGGCATCTTGCGATGGACCCGCGTTGTGCCGCCGGCGAATAAGTCCGCAAGCGTGCAGGACAGCAGCTCTTCGTCGTCGCGGAGTTGCCGGAAAGAGAAAGCGTCGGGAATCAACGAGTGCAACCGGTAGACGGCCGTAAAGTCTTCCGTGATGGAATAGGGTACCCCGTAATGGTCTTGCGGTGACCCGGGAATTCCGCAGAGGAGATCGTTGTGTAGCGGCCGGCCAAAGGCCTTGAAATAGGCTTGCCCGAGCGTTCCCCACCAGGTGGCCCGCATTCCGTATTGCAAGGTGGGCGTCTGAAGCAATGCGGGCGTCCATTCGGTCGCATGGATTTTAGCGATGAGCGCGGCGACAACCAGCCGAGCCTTCTGAAACAGCCATTCGCCATCCTTGTCTGGGTATTCAATATGCAAGCGGTCGACGACCGCATTGTGCTCACGCGTAAACAGCGTGTGCATGGTCGACAGCCCGATCCACCAATTGCCGTTGACGGCAGCCAGCTCCTGCTCCGGATCTTCATCGGAGGCGTGCGGATCGAGGGGCAGATGACCGGTGTCGTCCAAATGCAATTTGCCGTCCGGCAGAAGTCCGCCATTACTGCTGCGTATGCGGTGCTGCACCCCGAGATCGGAGCCGTACATTTGCGACGCATCCCACCAATGGGTGGCCGTGTTGCGGTAGGTCGCCGGCCGTCCCTCGTCCGCCGGGCCCCGCTGGCCGTCCGGACACGTTCGCCGGATTGTCATTTCCGGTTTTGGCCAATCGTCGCCCGGCGGGACGGGGAAGCGATGCGGTGGATTGACCTTGTCGTTGACGCCGTGGCTCAGCCAATCATGGACCATGAATTGTAGCCAGGCCGGCAAGAGGACGCTCACAGTCGTCGCCGGGACGAACTCGCGGCGCGCAAGAAGCTCGCGGCTGATGAGCCGCGGATTGGGTTCGTACAGGGTGGGGGGGGTCTCACCGAAGGTTTGGGCAAGCGGCGCGTTGCGCCCGAAGCGCATCTCCACCATTCCCATCCAAGGTTTCGATAGATCGTTGAAGCTCCCATCGGCGGTCCGGCAATGGCGAACGTCGAAATCTGCCGGGGGGGGCGGATCGGGCGGCGAAGTCTCGGTATCAAAAAGGTTGCGCCGTCTTAGATCGATGCGCAACGCCGCGAGGTTTGCTACGGAAAGCGCAAAGGGCAGACGGTGCCAGACTCGCCGACGATTTATCATCCGAAAAATGGCTGCAAACAGCCGCTCGAATAATTTCGCCGCCATGCCAATCCCCCCTCTGCAAGATCGTGGTCAATTATTAACTTTATATATATATCATAATCGAAGCGGCCAATGCACGTCAACCCGACAAGGATCCTCTCCAGGTTGGTTTGCGGAGGAGCTGGAACTGGTTGAAGAAACGGAAGGATTTCTGATTCGAATGGGCCTTCGGGGACGCCTTAGCGATGCAATCGAAACCGATTTTGCGGCAGGATTCGGCAGGATTTGGACCGGCGCGGCAAGCAAGGGCGAGATGACAGGCGGGCGGCTCTGGTGCACGGATCCGCCGAATTTCTGCTGACGTGCCGAACGAGATCGACGGCTCGGCGGCCATATTCGCCGCGCTGGCCGCGGTTGCCGATTCTGCTCGCTGATTTTCGCGCCTATTGACCCGTCGCGTCGATGCGGCTACGCCAGCCACGCTCCTTAACGAGCGCGTAGCTCAGTTGGTAGAGCATCTGACTTTTAATCAGGAGGTCATGGGTTCGAATCCCATCGCGCTCACCAAAAGAACCAATGTCAAGCCCGGAGACATCGGTAACAGAACGTACCTAAGACATGGGTGACAACCTTGGGCCGAAAGGGTTGTCGATTGGTTGCAAGGTTTTCTGCTGCAGGTCGATAAAGCCGAGATCGTAGCGTAT
>JBAUNU010000461.1:0-4944 GCA_049579405.1 Methylocella sp. | reverse complement strand
CGGCGGCCGCGGCAAATTCGGCAACGGCCAACGCCGCGCCCCCGCCCACAGCGACCGCAGACCTCACAAAGGAGATTTCGCTGGTCTCGCATCGCGCGGTCTATGAATTGACCCTTTTGAAATCGGTGGGCAGCAAGAGTCCAACTGCGGCGCATGGACGCATAGCCTTCGATTTCACTGGCTCCGCCTGCGACGGCTACGTGCAAAATTTCCGGCAATTAACCGAATTGCAGCCCGCCGAAGGCCCCACCCGTGTCTCGGACATGCATTCGGCGACGTTCGAGGGCGCCGACGGCCGGAGCTTCGACTTCAAGATGCAAACAAGCATAGATAATGGCGCCGCCGAGGCGGTCGATGGAAAAGCCTGGAAATCCGCCGGCGGGCTGTTGTCGGTAAACCTCGCCAAACCAAAACACAATGAGTTCGAGCTCGCGCCCGATGTGGTTTTTCCCACCGAGCATCTGAAACGCATTTTGGTGGCGGCGGAAGCGGGCCAGAACTTGCTCGAAGTCAAGGTGTACGACGGGTCGGAGACCGGCGAAAAGGTCTATGAAACGACAACCTACATCGGCCGTCCGATCGCCGGTCCCGCCCTGGAAAAGGCGGCGCATATCCCGGAACTCGATAACGTGCGGCGCTGGCCTGTCTCGATCAGCTATTTCGAATCCGGCAAGAAGGACGACGCGCCGAGCTATATCTTGTCGTTCGACCTCTATGAAAATGGTATCTCGCGGGCGCTCAGGCTCGATTACGGCGATTTCGTTCTCGCCGGGGAAATGTCTAGTCTCGAGCTTCTTAGCGAGCCCGCCTGCGCCAAATAGGTCAAGCCGGAAGTCGTGAAGACATCGTGGCTGGGCATGATGGTTATTTTCCGGCCGGTCCGCCTCGCTCTGGCGCTTAAGGGGCCATGAGCGAGCCGGAAATCACTTGCGAGAAAGCGGGCTGCTGCGGCCTTATCACGCTCAACCGCCCCAAGGCACTCAACGCGTTGACCTTGAATATGGTGCGCGAGATGGCGGGCGCGCTGGACCGGTGGGAGCGCGATCCGGCAATCACGCGTGTCATCATAACGGGCGCGGGCGGCAAGGCCTTTTGCGCGGGCGGCGACATCAGGATCCTATATGATCTCGGCAAGGCCGGGCGCCATGGCGAGCAGGTTAGCTTTTGGCGCCAGGAATATCGCCTCAATCGCCGCATCAAACTCTATCCCAAGCCTTACGTCGCGTTGGCGGATGGGATCGTCATGGGCGGCGGCGCCGGGATCTCCCTGCTCGGCTCGCACGTCATCGCGGGCGAAAATTTCACCTTCGCGATGCCGGAAACAGGCATCGGCTTTTTCCCCGATGTCGGGGCGACTTTCTTTTTGCCGCGCCTGCCGGGCAAAGCCGGTGTCTATCTCGCCTTGACGGGGGCCGGGATGACCTGTGGCGACGCGCTCGCCTTTGGGGTCGCTTTCGCCCATGTTCCCGCGGCACGGCACCCGGGCCTCATGGAAAGGCTGATCGGCGGCGGCGACATCGCGGCCACGATCGCGGCTGAAAGCGCGCCGCCGCCCGCCTCGAAGCTTCACCCGCAGAGTCAGACGATCGAGCGCTGTTTTTCCGCCGCGACGCTTCCTTCCACTCTCGCCAATCTCGATGATGCAAGCCATGCCGGCTCGGATTTCGCGCGTTCCGCCGCTCATGCGATACGCTCCAAATCGCCGTCGAGCCTTGCAATCGCACTGCGTCAAATGCAAATTGGCGCCAAGCTCGACATTGGCGAGGCCTTGCGGACCGAATTCCGCATCGTCTCGCGTATTGCCAGATGCCATGATTTTTATGAAGGCGTGCGCGCGGTGATCATCGACAAGGACAATCGCCCGCTCTGGCATCCCGCCGGAGTGGAAAGCGTCGAACCGGCCGGCATCGAGGCGTATTTTGCGCCTCTGCTCGAGGGTGAACTCGACTTTGGCGCACAAGATTGTTGCCCATGAAGCTTTCGCCCGGATCGAGCGAGACAGCCGCGCGCCCCGATTCAGGGGCCGCCATCCGTCTCGGCGAACCGGCGCGCATCGCCGGCGAGGAGAATCGCGCGGGGCTTTTCCTGGTTGTATTCATGCGCCTGCTCGCGGGGCTGTGGGTCATCCAGGGGCTTTCGCAATGGAGCGCGATCCTGCTGCCGCCGGAACCCCTGTTCGACAATCTGAGCGCACTGCGCGGCGCGGCGGTGATTTTTTTTGCGACCGTCAACCTTGTAGCGGCGGTCGGGTTGTGGCTGGCGGCGCCTTGGGGCGGCGTGATTTGGCTTTTGGCCGCGTTCGCGCAAATCTTAGTTGCCCTGGCGCTGCCGGGGTTCTTTTCGATGCTCTGGATCGGCGCCGATGTTGTCTTGATCGTTGTCTATTTCGGTTTGATGTGGCGGGCCGGCCATGCAGGCGCGCCGTCGAGATCGGGGTAGAGATATTCAACCTTGGCCGGCCAACGGACGGGCAACGCTGGCGATGCGGCTTTCGATTCCGGCAGTTTTAGCAGTTGGGCTTTGACGAGCGTCTCCAGCTGACAGTCGCGAGGCCCTTTGCCGGATCAAGCACCTGCCGCTGGGCGCGGACGAGGCCATGGCTTGCAAGCACTTCCTCCGGAGTCCGCATGGGCACCTCAGGAAAGACCGGCCGCCCCCCGCGCAGCCGCACATCGGGCGCCCGCGACAGGTGGAAAACGTCATAACGGTCGAGGAACATCCCGAACACCTCCGTGCCGCCGATCACGCCAACCCTGCCGTCTGGCACCCCGAGCAAAGCCAAGGCTTGCTCGAACGAAGCACCCGCCGGGTTCCACAACAGCGCCTTTTCATTCGACGGGTCGACCGCGACGGCCGGGATTTGCCGGGTCAGGATCAACCGGCGGCGCAAATACGAACGCGGTTGTCGCTCATAAGAGTGGCGCCCATGCACCACCACATCGACCCCGTCGAGCCCGCGTTCGAAGAAGTGCTGATCGGCCTCGAACTTGAGCGAGTCCGGCATGATACCCGCGGCATTCGCGAGCATGCCATCCTCGGAGACGATGGCATAACCTTCGATTCGACGAGGACGGGGCATAAGAATCATTTTCCGGCGCGGCTTATTGCCGGGCGGCATGTCTCGGCAAAGCTAGCGGTCCCCGGGTGCCGGCCGCGCCGCAAGGAGCGGTCACTTGTTGTGCCGCGTCACGCGCAGCGGCACCGGGTCTGTTTCGAGCAGACCGTAGAGCAAATGATCTTGCCAGACCCCATTGATCCGCAGATAGGCCCGCGCGTAGCCCTCCCTGGTAAATCCCGTCCGCTCCAATAATTTCTTCGAGGCTTCGTTATGGGGCAGGCACGAGGCTTCGATCCGATGCAGCCGGAGCGTGCTGAAAGCGTAGCCGGTCACTGCCCGGAGCGCGACCGACATGAAGCCTTGCCGGGCATGGGGCGCGCCGATCCAATATCCAAGCATCGCCGCCTGCATGACGCCGCGTCTGATCTGCCCCAGACTGAGACCGCCGACGAGCCCATGATCGCCGTCGCGAAAGATCAAGAAAGGGTAGGCTTCGTCGTTGGCGATCTCCTCCTGATTGTGGCGCAACCGGCGGCGGAACGCGGCGCGCGTTAGATCGTCGGCGGGCCAGGCCGGCTCCCACGGCGTCAAAAACGCGCGGCTTCGTGCCCGCAAATCCGCCCAGGCCTCAAAGTCGCGTATTTCCGGCGGCCGAAGATAGATGCCTTCGCCGCGCACCAGAGGTGCGGCATGGCTGGCTGGAGAGAGACGGAAGAGAGCCATGAAACCGCCCCTTCAGATGCCGCCCAGGCGCAGCGCGACCTGCTCGGGCGTAAAAACCTTGGTTACCGGACCAATCGCCGCGACGGTTGGCGCCGACCGGAGCGCGCGCGCGCCGGCGTTGCGGATTTGGGCAACATCCAGGCGATCGATTGACGCAATTATTTCAGCGCGGGTGAGGATACGGCCGAAGGCAATCAATTGCCGGGCAATCTGTTCGCAGCGGGCGGCGGGGGATTCGAGCGCCGCGAGGAGCGACACTTTCATCTGCGCCTTCGCCCGCCGGATTTCGGCGCCGCTCAGGTCCAAGGTCGCCTGACCCAGGCAGTCGAGCGCGACTGGCATCAAGTCAGCGGCATCCTTGGCGCTCGTCGCGGCGTAAAAGCCAAACACTCCGGTATCGGAATATCCCCAATGAAAGGCATGGATGGAATAGGCGAGCCCGCGCGCCTCGCGCACCTCCTGAAACAGGCGGGAAGACATCCCGCCGCCGGCCGCGTTCGCGAAAATCTGCATGGCGTAAAAATCCTCGTGCGCGTAAGCGGTGCCTTCGAAGCCGATGGCGATATGGGCCTGTTCGAGCCGCCGCCGCAAGCGCTTTTCGCCGCCCCGGTAGAGCGCCCGCGCGGTCCCGTTTTCGATGCCCAGCGCCGGAAGATTTGCGAAGCGCCTCGCGGCCTCGTCACAAAGCGAAGCGTGCTCGACTGCACCGGCGGCGCCGATCACCGTCGCCTCCGCGCGATAGTGAGTCGCGAGATAGGCGCTAATCGCATCCCTGCCGAACCCCGAAACTTGCTCCCGGGACCCGAGGATCGGCCGCCCAATCGGCTGATCCGGAAACGCGGCGGCGTTCAGCAATTCGAAGACGAGATCGTCGGGCGTGTCTTCGACCGCGCCGATTTCCTGCAAAATAACGCCTTTTTCGCGCTCGAGCTCCAAGCTGTCGAAGGTGCTTTCGGTCAAAATATCGGCGAGGATGTCGAGTGCGAGCGGAACGTCCCCGGCCAGGACATGGGCGTAATAGGCGGTATGTTCGGTGCTCGTCGCGGCGTTGAGATCGCCGCCGACGGTCTCAATCTCCTCGGCTATGTCGCGCGCCGAGCGCCGCCGCGTGCCCTTGAACGCCATATGTTCGAGAAGGTGCGACAGGCCGTTCTCGTTCGTTC
>JBAUNU010000460.1:0-1593 GCA_049579405.1 Methylocella sp. | reverse complement strand
GCACTGGACCAAGCTGGAGAAAAGAATGCCTTGGACTCGATGGCGATCACCGGCACGGCGGTTGAGCGCTCCGCGACAGTCGCCTTCGTCTTTTCAGGCAATGGCAGCCAATGGCCGGGCATGGGCCGGGCCGCCTATGAGGGCAACGCGGCTTTTCGTGCGCAATTCAATGCGATTGACCGCATTTTCCTCGATCTAGCAGGCTGGTCCCTCGCCGAAACGATGTTTAGTTCCGGCCTCGCCGCGCGCCTCAAAAAGACGAGCGTAGCCCAACCGCTCATCTTCGCGATCCAGGTTGCAACGACACGTTGCCTCGCGGAGCTCGGTCTCGCCCCGGCTATCGTCCTCGGCCACAGCATGGGCGAAATCGCCGCCGCGGAAGCCGCCGGCATTCTTGACCTCGAAAGCGCTGTCCGGGTGATTTATTTTCGCAGCCACCACCAGGAGATTGTCCGCGGCGCCGGCGGCATGGCCGCGGTGTTTGGCCCGCGCGAGGTGATCGAGATGCTGGTCCGCAAGTCGCCCGGGCTCGCGATAGCGGCGCATAATTCGCCTCGCAGCTTCACGGTCGCGGGCCCCATTTTCGCCTTGGATCAAGCCGCCAAGTTGGGACGCGCCCATAAAGCGCGCATGCGCCGGCTCGATCTCGCCTATCCGTTCCACAGCGATCTCATGGCGCCGGTCGAGGCGCCCTTCCTTGCCGATCTCGAAGGGCTTCGGCCGGGATCGAGCCGGGCGAGTTTTCTCTCGACGGTGGACGCCGGTGTTGTTTCCGGGGCCGGCCTCGATGCAAGATATTGGTGGCGCAATGTCCGCGAGCCGGTGCGTTTCATGGAAGGCGTGCAGCTGGCGATGCGCCTTGGGGTGCGCGTTTTTGTCGAAATCGGGCCCGGTCCGGTGCTGCTCGCCGATCTTAGAAAGATTGCCGAGCAATCGGACTCGCCGATTGCCACGCTCGACATGCACGAGCAAAAGCCAAGCGATCCGTTCCGCCACGCGGTTGCGGTCGCCTTGTCGCTTGGCGCGCGGATCGATGGAAATATCGCGTTCGGCGACGATCCAGGCCCGGCGGCGGAACTGCCCACCTATCCCTGGAGGCGCAAGCCCTACCGGCTAGCGGAAACCTCCGAATCGACGGGATGGCTCAGCGTGCGTCCATCGCATCCGCTGATCGGCGCGCGTCATTCGTCCGATTCGCTCGAATGGCGCGCGCAGCTCGACCCGTTGCTCGTGCCCGGCCTCGCCGATCATCGCATCGACGGACAGGTGCTTCTTCCAGGCGCCGCCTTCGCCGAAATGGCGCTCGCGGTCGCCCGCGATTGGGCCGGCGCGGAAACCGCGACGATCAACGACCTCGAAATCGCCCAACCGATGGTGTTTTCCCCGAGCGCGTCGCGAGAGATCCTTTGCCGGGCGGCGCCAGTCACGGGCACGATCGAGATCATGAGCCGGGCGCGGTTGAGCGATGCTCCCTGGGTCGGTCATGCGAAGGCCAAAGTTATCTTTAAAGCCGCGCCGCCCGCCGCCATTGCCGCGATCCCGGGGCCGCGCGCAAAGCGTGTCTCCGGCGCCGATCTCTACGCGGCTGCGCGG
>JBAUNU010000459.1:0-4106 GCA_049579405.1 Methylocella sp. | reverse complement strand
CCCGAGTCTATCATCGAGGCCGACAGCGGCGAGCTCCGCGCTGGCCAGCGCAAAAGCCTCGGCGACCCCCCTCAATTCGAGCGGAATCGCGACATTTTCGAGAGCGGTCATGGTCGGAATCAGGTGGAACGACTGGAACACGATGCCGATCCGCGCGCCCCGAAAGCGCGCGAGCGCGTCCTCGCCAAGGCGGCCGAGGCCGGTGCCGTCAACCTTGACCGAGCCGGCATCGGGCCGCTCAAGGCCCGCCATGACCATAAGCAAGGTGGATTTACCGGAACCCGAAGGCCCGACGAGGCCGACTGTTTCGCCGCGCCCTATATTCAGCGAGATACCCTTGAGGATATGGACCCTCGCCGCGCCGCGTCCCAGGCTTAGATGCACATTTTCGAGTTCCACCGCCGGTTCCCCCATCCATGCCCTCCGAAACCGCCTCGCCCACAATCCGATGCCAAAAACGAGGTCTGGCGGATATGGCCATCGCGCCGGTTTCCTGCAATTATCGGCCGCGCTTTTGTTGGCGACCCTGTCATGCCCGCCCCGGCCCGCCGCGAAGGAAACGCCCCCACTGAAAATCATAGCCTTCGGCGACAGTCTGGCTGCGGGTTTTGGGTTGCCAAACGACGCCACCTTTCCCGCCGTGCTCGAAAAGACGCTCCGCGCGGAAGGCTATCGTGTTACGGTCGTCAACGCTGGGGTCTCCGGCGATACCGCTTCCGGCGGCCAGGCGAGGCTCGATTGGGCGCTTGGAGGCGGCGCCGATGGCGTGATCCTGGAACTTGGTGCCAACGACATGCTGCGCGGGGTCGATCCCGAGGTGACCAAGGCCGCGCTCGACGCCATTCTTGGCGAGCTCAAGACGCGCAATATCAAAGCCTTGATCGCGGGCATGAAGGCCGCGTCAAGCCTCGGCCAGGATTACAAATCGCGCTTCGACGCGATCTACCCGGCCCTCGCCAAAAAATATGACGCGCCGCTCTATCCGTTTTTTCTCGAAGGGGTGGCGGGCGAGCCGGCTCTTAAACTTGGCGATGGATTGCATCCCAATCCCGCTGGAGTCGAACGCATCGTCAAAGGCATTCTTCCGGACGTCCGCGCGTTTGTGGACCAACTCGGGGCGAAAGCCGCGCGGAGCGATTAACCCGTGCGTTTGTTCGCGGTAAAATTCCGGTAGTGTCCCATGTGTGGATGGCCCCCGGCTTGCCAGGTTTTTTTGCGTGGGCGTGGTCGCTTGCGGTGTCCGGCCTGTGAACACAGTCGCACATGGACCGTTGGCCTGATGGGTTCCGAAGATTGGAGGCCTGATCGGTTTGCCGGGAGCGAAGTCCCTTGAGACACTGCAGGTTTTTCTCGATCCGGCCGCCGGCCGGCTTTGCCATCACGCTTTATTGCCCTCGCAAGCTTGCGGTTCCGCTGCGGCTCGGCAGGTTACGCTGAACCGGCGGTTGGCGGTTGCCCATTAAAGCGCCGTCGATATATGCAAAAGGCAGCCAGTCGCCGAATAGGCGGGTGGATGCGAGCTGCCCTTGGCGGCAAGATGGAAATCCCCGGCCGACAATTTTAAATCGCCCATGATGAGATCGCCTTCGAGGACGAGACATTCCTCATGGCCCTGGCCGTGGAGATGCGACTCATAGGTTGAACCCGGCAAGGCGCGCACGAGCATCGAACGCCGCTTGGCGATGGGATCGTCGAAGAGGACCGTATAGGTCACGCCGGGCGACATCTCGGTCCAAACGCCGGTTCCGGCGCGCCGGGTCAGCGTGCCTGGAGGTTGTTCCCCGGCGCCGGCGCCGATGGCATCGAGAATCTTGTCGAAAAGCCCAACCGGGGGGCCTTGCCGCCCGGCAGCGAGATCGAGCGCGACAAAATTCTCCTGCCAAAGCTTGATTTTCGCTAGCAAGGCCGGGTCGCCCGAGAGCCTCGCTTCGATCGCCGCGCGGGCGGCCCCGCGCGCGATGCCCAGCGCATAGGCGGCGGCGGTCTGGTCAAGATCCTCGGACATCATTTTCCCATGCACAACGCGAGTTCTCGCACCGCGCGGTGAACCCATGACTTCACGGTCCCCAAGGGAGCGCCCATTTGTACCGCGAGCTCCTCATAGCTCAGGCCGTGCAGATAGATCAAAGTAACGCATTTCCTATATTTTTCGTTCAGCTTCTTCAAACACCGCCGGACATCGGCCGCGATTACCGGATCGCCGGACGGCGTTGGCTCGACCGCCGCCAGCACCCCAGCTTCGTCGAGCGAGAAGGAAGGCGGCGGCGCGGCGGCGATCCTGCTCAAGGCGCAATTGCGGGTGACCACCGCCATCCACGTCATGGCATTACCTTTGGAAGCATCGAAAAGATGCGCCTTCCGCCAAATTCGCGTCATTGCTTCTTGAAGCACGTCCTGCGCCACGTCGCGATCCCGCATGAGGCGCACGCAGATGGCAAAGAGGACCGGCGCGGATTTGCCGTAAAGGGTCCGGAAAGCTTCGCGATCGCCCGAGGCGACGGCGTAAAGCAGGGCGCACAAGTCCGCGTTCGACTCCAAAAGGACCGTACGACCTCGTGCCATAAGGCCGTTTCCATCGCGAAAATCGGCCAAAGCCGAAGCTGTCTTTAGCAGTTCAGCGCATTCGCGCCTAGCGGTTTGCCGAAAAACGCGGAAATTTGAGGCTCCGCCGTTCCGGTTCGGAGCTTTTCGCAGGCGACTTGAAGGTTCGGCGCGCCATGATCCGAGTCGTTGCCGGGTCCGTCCGCCTAGGCGGCAACCAATTTCGGGATGCGGACACCGGCGTGCAGGCATTTAAGCACGCTTGAAACTTTTCGGTCGCTGCTCCCGTAAAGATAGGCATGCCGGACAATCGAGCCGGTGATCTCAAGAAGGAGCCATCATGAAATTCCATCGCAAGATGCTCGCCGCCACGGTTTTTCTGGCCGGCGCCGGCATCTCTGGCATCGCTTCCGCCGAGATGACCAAAATGGTCGGCGGCGCGGCCATGTATCCGAGCAGGAACATCATTCAGAACGCGGTCCACTCCAAGGTTAACACGACGCTCGTCGCGGCGGTCAAGGCGGCGGGCCTCGTCAGCACTTTGGAAGGCCCCGGTCCGTTCACCGTTTTTGCGCCGACCAACGCGGCCTTCGCGCAACTTCCCCCCGGCACCGTCGATACATTGCTGAAGCCGGAGAACAAGGATCAGCTCGCCTCGGTGCTCACCTATCACGTGTTGCCGGGCCGCTTGACCACGGCTGACTTGAACGAAGCCGTCAAGGAGGGCGGCGGACAAGCAACGTTCAAGACTGTGCAGGGCGAGCCACTGACGATTACCGAAAGAGGTCATGCCCTCGACATCACCGATTCGAAAGGCCGCACCGCGCGCATCACGATCGCAAATGTTCTCCAATCGAACGGCGTGATCCATGTCATCAACAAGGTTTTGATGCCCTGAACATTTCGGTGCCGGCGTTCGTCGCAAGGAAGCCACGGGCCGCGCTACTCGCGTCCCGTGGACCTAACTGAAACACGCGAAAACGACCTGCGTGGCGCCATAGCGGCGCGTCTCGCGTAAAGAAAATCCATCGGGCAAGGCGACCTCCGCCTCCGCGCATTCCTCGGTGATAACGAGCGCGTCCTTGCCGAGCCAGCCTCCGTCGCGCAAGGCTTTGAGCGTTGGCGGGACGAGGCCCCTTCCGTAGGGCGGATCGAGAAAGGCAATACCAAAACTCCCTCCCCCTGGGGCGGCGCCAAGCTTGCGCGCGTCGCGCCGGAGGATGCGGGCCGCGCCGCCGAGATCGAGCGCCGCGAAGTTCGCGCGGATGACCGCGCAGGCTTGCGCGCCCTGGTCCACCAGCAAAGCGAACGCCGCGCCGCGCGACAGCGCCTCGATTGCCATGGCGCCGGTGCCGGAGAATAGGTCGACGACACGGGCGCCAGCGACGGGGTTGCCATAGGAATGCACAAGAATATTGAAAACCGTCTCGCGGAGGCGGTCCGAGGTCGGCCGGATCACGTCCGAAGCTGGGCTTTTCAACGCCCGGCCTTTCAATACGCCGCCGACAATGCGCATGGTGCGTCACGATTTGCCGCGAGGGCGCCCTTTTGGGGGGCCGCCGCGC
>JBAUNU010000458.1:0-2711 GCA_049579405.1 Methylocella sp. | reverse complement strand
CCCCGTGCCCTTGCATAGGCGGCGCGCACTTCGGCGGCCGCAAGGTTCAAGCCGCCATAGGCATCGACCAGTTGGCGATGCGTGCCTGGATCGACAAGCGCGCGGTCGTCGTGCTGACCATGAATTTCGACCAGTTCGCGGGCGATCGCCCGCAATGCCTGGGTGGTCATCCGCTGATCGTTGACGAAAGCGCGGCTGCGGCCGTCCGCCAATTGCAGGCGCCGCAAAATAAGGCTGCCGGCGGTTTCAATGTCTTGGGCCTTCGCCGCGGCCACCGCCGGGTGGCCCTCCGCAAGTTCGAAAGCCGCGCGGACTTGACCTTGCGCCGCGCCGTGGCGGACCAAGCCGGCGTCGCCCCGGGCGCCAAGCGCCAGCGAAAACGCATCGAGAAGAATCGATTTCCCGGCGCCGGTCTCGCCGGTCAAAAGGGTAAGGCCACGGTCGAATTCGAGATCAAGCTTGTCGATCAAAACGATGTCGCGGATGGACAGTTGAACGAGCATGGGGTCGAGGGGCTCCCCGATGCGCCGGATGGCGCGGCTCTTTCATGCTTCATGGAAACGGGAAAGAGCTTCAACTCGCCGAATTAACGCATTTCGTCGCCGCGCGGCGGACTTTCTTCGAGGAGCGCAGAGACAGTTCAATAACAAATGCCCCGGATTTTCGCACGATCGCAATCCCTAGAAGAGGTTTCTGGCGGCCTCCCGCCGCGCCTCAGCCGAACCCCATTTTGTGGAACGCTTTCGATATCCAGGACCCCTGGTCCTCACGCGGCTGCAGCCCGCTTCCTTGGAGCAGCGCATAGGCATCCTTGTACCAGACCGACTCCGGGAAATTATGCCCCAAAACGGCCGCCGCGGTCTGTGCCTCATCCGGAATGCCAAGCGCGAGATAAGCCTCGGTCAGCCGCAGAAGAGCCTCCTCGGCGTGGCGGGTCGTCTGATATTTGAACAGAACCTCGCGGAAGCGGTTGATCGCCGCCGGATAATCATGCCGGTTGAGATAATAGCGTCCGACGAGCATCTCCTTTCCGGCGAGCTGGTCGCGGGCGACTTGAAGCTTGTAGCGCGCATCCTCGACATATTCCGACTTCGGATATTTCTCGGTGATCAGGGTGAATATTTCGACGGCCTTTGTTGCCCGGTCCTGATCGCGGTTGATGTCCGGGATTTGATTGTAATAGGACATCCCCTCAAGATAATAGGCATAAGGGACGTCGGGGGACGTCGGGAATAACCCAATGTAGCGTTTCGCGGAGGCGATGGCATCGTCGTAACTGGCGTTTTGATATTGGCTGAAGGTGGTCATCAAAATCCCTTTTCTTTGCCATTGCGAATAGGGATATTGCTTTTCGAGCTCGGCGAATTTTTTTGCCGCGCCGTCGTAATCCTTGGATTGCAGCCGGGCGAGCGCTTGATTGTAGAGATCGTCCGCCGGGACATCGGGCACGATCTTGGTTTCGTATTTTTCGCCTTTGAATAGGTTGAGGGGATTGATCGAGTCGAGCCAAGAGTCGGCCGAGGCCGGCACGGACGCCGCCGCCACCGCGAGAAGGATCGATAGCGCGCCTGCGGCTCCTCGCCACGGCTTTCGCGTCTTCCTAAAGGAAGTGCTCATACGCTCTGCCCGTTCATTGCAAATGAACCAACCACGGCCGCGAACGTTCTATCGCAACCGGCGCTGCCGCGCCAGCATCCATGTTGGTCCGCAAAGTAGCATAAATGTGGCGGGAACTTCCGAATTCGGTCCGGCGGGGCGGTCGCGCGGGCCGCCTTGATTGGAGCCGGCAAGCGAAAATACGGCGAACCGCCACAAGGGCGGGCCGCGTAATCTGTGCTATTTTTCTAGCTGAAGGAGGCGACGACTCGCCTCCCCCTACTTGCCCTGTTATTGGAGGTCGGCGTCGCGTGGGCTTGAATGGGAGCGAGCGCGGCAACTGACGCTGCGATGAGCACAAACGGTTTCATGTTGCTTTCCTTCCTATGTCATTTTTTTCCCACTACTTTAGGCGAACCCGCATAGTGAGTGATCGGTTGAAAGACCAAGTTCTAACGTCGGGAAACTATTCCTCCCGCTCGAACTCTTGGCGGAGTCAATGTACCTGCGAGCGGAAATTACCCTAGTGCTACGAAAAACGGTGTAATCCCACATCGCCCGGATTGATTGTCACGAAACCGCTTCCCACGCACCCCCTGTTTAGGGGATGACGATATTCCTAATCGTTCACCGCCCGCGGCGGCCGCGATAGGATTGCGCCGCGCCCGCAGAAGAGGATATCGATGGCCTTGAACGTCGCCGTCCAGATGGACCCGATCGACAAGATCAATATCGCCGGCGATTCGACCTTCGCTCTCCTGCTCGAGGCGGATGCGCGGGGATACCGGCTATCTTGTTACACTCCCGACAAGCTTACGCTGCGCGGCGGCCGGGTCGTGGCCGAGACGGCGCCGGTCGAGGTCCGCGATGTCGTGGGCGATCACGTCACCCTGGGCGGCCCAAGAGCAACCGATCTCGCATCGTTCGCGGTCGTGCTTTTGCGTCAGGATCCGCCTTTCGATCTCGCCTATATAACCTCGACGCATCTGCTTGAGCATGTGCAGCCAAGGGTCCTGATCGTCAACGATCCGGCCGGCGTGCGCAACGCGCCGGAGAAGCTTTTTGTCATGAATTTTCCGCAGCTTATGCCGCCGACCTTGATCACCCGCGACAAA
>JBAUNU010000457.1:0-6067 GCA_049579405.1 Methylocella sp. | reverse complement strand
AAATCGCCGTTGCGCCTTTCCGCCGCGAGATCGACCGGGGGCGGCGCGCCGTCCTCGCGGCCGCAAATATCACGCAGATAGAGGGATTGGCCGAGCCAGCCTGCCGTTTTTCCGATCAAGAGAATTTTGTCGCCCGGCCGCTTGAACGACAGCGTAGCGGTCCGGCGCACGTCTTCGACGAGGCCGACGCCGCCGATCGCGGGGGTGGGGAAGATCGCGCGGCCGCTGCTCTCGTTGTAGAGCGACACATTGCCGGAAACGACCGGGAAATCGAGCACGCGGCAGGCCTCGCCGATCCCCTCGATGCAGCCCACAAGCTGGCCCATGATCTCCGGCTTTTCCGGATCGCCGAGACTGAGATTGTCGGTGATGGCGCGGGGCAGGGCGCCGGCGGCGATCAGGTTGCGCCAGGCCTCGGCGACGGCCTGTTTCGCCCCTTCGTAAGGGTCGGCCTCGCAGTAGCGCTGCGTCACATCGGTGGTGAGCGCCAAGCCCTTGGGGCCATCGCCGATGCGGATCACCGCCGCGTCGCCGCCCGGCAGCTGCACCGTATTGCCGAGGATCAAATGGTCGTATTGCTCAAAAATCCAGCGTTTGGAGCAAAGATCCGGGGACGCTATCAGCCGCGCCAGCGCCTCCGCATGAGGGACCGGCGCGGCGATGCTGGCCGGATCGATCGGCGCCCGCTTCGGCGAGGCGATATAAGGCCGGTCATATAGAGGTGCGGCGTCTCCAAGCTCCTTGATCGGCAGGTCGGCTTTGAGCACGCCTTGATGCTTGACCGTGAATCGCGGCGTGGCCGTGGTCTTGCCGATCACCGCGAAATCGAGGCCCCATTTGCGAAAAACCGTCTCCGCTTCTTGTTCCTTGGCCGGATCGAGCACCATCAGCATCCGCTCCTGGCTTTCCGACAGTAGCATTTCATAAGCGGACATGGCGGCCTCGCGGCAGGGCACGCGATCGAGGTCGAGTTCGATCCCGAGATTGCCCTTGGCGCCCATTTCGACCGCCGAGGAGGTGAGGCCCGCCGCGCCCATGTCTTGGAGCGCGATGACCGCGCCGGTTTGCATCAATTCGAGGCAGGCTTCGAGCAAGAGCTTTTCGGTGAAAGGATCGCCGACCTGCACGGTTGGGCGCTTTGCCTCCGCGTCGGCCTCGAAAGCGGCCGAGGCCATGGCCGCGCCATGGATTCCGTCGCGGCCGGTTTTTGAGCCAAGATAGACGATCTTGTTGCCGATTCCGCTGGCCTTGGCGTAGAAAATCGCATTTGTGGCGGCGATGCCCACCGCCATGGCGTTGACGACAATATTGCCGTCGTAGCTCTTGTCGAAATTCGTCGATCCGCCGACCGTTGGCACCCCAAAGCTATTGCCGTAGGCGCCGATCCCCGCAACGACGCCCGCCACCAGATGGCGCGTGCGCGGATGATTTGGCGCACCAAAACGCAACAGGTTTAGGCAGGCAACCGGCCGCGCGCCCATGGTGAACACGTCGCGCAAAATTCCGCCAACGCCCGTCGCCGCGCCCTGAAACGGCTCGATGAAGGAGGGGTGGTTGTGGCTCTCCATCTTGAAGACGCAGGCGAGCCCGTCGCCGATGTCGATGACGCCGGCGTTTTCGCCTGGCCCCTGAATGACCCAAGGCGCCTTGGTCGGGAGCCGGCGCAGATGAATCCGCGACGATTTGTAGGAGCAATGCTCGTTCCACATGGCCGAGAAAATGCCGAGTTCGGTGAACGTCGGCGTCCGGCCGATGAGGGCGAGGATGCGCGCATATTCGTCTGGCTTCAGGCCATGCAGGGCGACGAGTTCAGGGGTGATTTTGGGTTCAGAAATCGCGGGCACAGAACCTCCAGATCGCGCGGGCCACGTCGTCAGTCTGGAGAGTGATCGCGAGCCAGCAATGATCTAAGATGGCTCTCGTTATTTATGCTGGTTTGTCAAGATGTCCGCTTGGGCGCATCCATATAGTCTTGAGCCAAGGTGTAGGGGACAAAGATCGAGTGGACGCTTCCGCCGCCGCCCTCGCGGCGGCCATGGCGTTCTCTCTAACGCCCCTTGGTCAGGCGCCCTCCCGCGTCTGAATAGAAATTCATGAAAATGCGTAACAGGGAGGATCTTTGAGATCATCGGCGGGGGCTTTCCGCGCCTTCCCTCAGCCGGCGCAGGATGTCCAACGAGCCATAGCCGTCGGCCGGATGCGCTTCGACACTGATCTGAAACGTATGGATCGCGTCGCGCGAGGCCTGTCCGAAACGGCCGTCGATTTCCCCATGATAAAGCCCAAGCCCTTCGAGCAAGCGTTGAAACTCCGCCTTCTGCGTCCGGCTCAAAAAAATCTCTGCCTCCGGCCAATGGCCGCGCAGCGCGGGTTTGCCTGCGATCCGTTGCGCGAGAAAGCCAAGCGAAAGGGCATAGGAATCCGAATTGTTATACGCCTTCAGAACCCAATAATTCGCCGACAGAAGGAAAGCCGGACCGGCGGCGCCGGACGGCAGGAACAAGGTCGCGTCGCCTTGCGGAAACGCGTCCCCGCCGGCGCTTTTGACGCCCTCTCCGGCAAAGGCGGCGAAGCTGCCATGTAACGAGGCAAAGCCGAAATTTTTGGGCAGGATCACTTCGGTTCCCCAGGAGAGGCCGGGCTGCCACCCGGATTGGCGCAGAAAATTCGCAATCGAAGCCAGGCTATCGAGGGCATTGTTCCAAATATCGGGTGAACCTCGTCCCGTGTAACTGACCGCATATTTGAGAAAAGCGGAGGGAAGAAACTGCGGCCCGCCCATCGCGCCGGCCCAGGAGCCTTTCATCGCCGCGCGGGGAACCCCGCCGTGATCGAGCATGGCCAGCGCACCGATTAATTCGTCGCGGAAAACCGGCCGGTCCTGGCGGCGGTAAGCCAAGGTCGCGAGCGAGCGGACGACGTCCTTTTCGCCCTTTGCGCTGCCGAAGTCCGTCTCGATGCCGAAGGCCGCGAGAAGCATTTCGCGTGGCACCCCGAAGCGCCGCTCGATCTGCTTGAGTTCGGCGCGCCACCTACTCAAGCATTCGCGGCCGCGCGCGATGCGGCGGGGCGAAACGGCTTCGTCGAGATAGGATTTGAGAGGCTTGTCGAATTCCGCCTGGCTGGTTGACGCGGCGGGGGCGGCGGGATCTGGCGTGAGCCCGGCGAAGGCCGTATCGAAAGTTCCTCGCGTAATCCTTTTTTCTTCGGCAAGCGGCCAGAGGCTCTGCAAAAAGTCTTGAAACCCTGCCGGGGAAGGCGCTGGCCGGTCCGCAAGATTTGCTTGATTGGGCACCGGGGCGCCTCGCGCCGGCCAGCAAAGCGCAAGCGGCAAAACTGCAAGGGGGAATAGGATCTGAATGTTGTGCCGCATTTGTCTGCGTGAACCGAAGTTCACTTAAAGCCTGTCTCAAAAGGGTGTTGCGCTCGGTACGGTTGCATGATTCACGGCATCATTTGCAACTGGTGCGATGATTCGCGATGTGGACGAAAGAGCAACGAGCGATCTATTGGCGTGACGAGGATCGCTATCCGAGCAATTTGACGGATGCGGAATGGGAGCGGCTGAAACCATTGATCCCCCCGCATTGCCTCCGGCATGACGCGCCCCTTTGGCTTCTTGCGATGGACGTGGCTGACGAAGCCGTTCTTTGCCAGGAACTCTTCGTTGGCCGCCGGCCTATACGCCCAAATGCCGCTCGCCGTATTCGTCTTGTCGAGAACCCCCTCGCGTCATTGGCGGCCCTCATAGGCGGCCGCGTCCGCCGTGCTCCATTTGCGGATAAAGCCAAAAGCCGCGATCGATCGAGACATGATTCTGATAAGCCGAAGAGCGGGAACGCCAGATCGACGGGCGGCGATGAGCCGTCCTCGCGCGGCTTGGCCCTGGTGAACTTCACGGTCCACTTTGCGTCGCGGTCCTTCTGGCGCAGCTTTGCGGGCCTCTCCTTCCACTCGCCGGGAATGCGGCCTCCTTGATTGCGTTCTTCTCATCGCCGGTATTGCGCTGGCGCGGCGCGGCGATGAGGCTTCGCGTCAACGATTGGCCCGGCATCGCGCGCGCCGGCGTTCATCCGAGCGGATAAGCCGCCTCGACGACATAGGGGCCGCCGCCGGTCGATGCCCGCGACGAAAACATGACGAAGCGCTTCGCCTCGAACCGGCGCGACAGGAAATATCCCCGCGCGGAAAGGTATTCGGCGACGCCGGCGCAGGACGCCGCGCGCAGCCGCGCGAGCGTGACGTGGGGCGTGAATTTGCGCGACTCGGGCGCAATTCCGATGCGCCGCATGAGTCTTTCGTGTTGGGCCTGAAGTTCGACCAAGGGGGCGGCTGGCTTGGCCCTGGCGACGAGAACCCTGGGCTTGGCGCCGCCGAAGGAGCCCAGCTCCTCGATCGTCACGGTGAAAGGCGGCCGCCGGATTTTTTCGAGGGTCGCATGGATCTCCCGCGCGGTCGAGTCGTCGATATCGCCGATGAAGCGCAAGGTCAGATGGTAGTTTTCGGCTTCGATCCAGCGCGCGCCGGAAATGCCGCCGCGCAACATGGACAGGTCCATCGCGAGATCAGAAGGGATTTCGAGGCCCGTGAACAAACGGGGCATGGATCCCTCCTCTCGATGCCAAGGAGCCGCAAATCATCGGGGCAGACGGGCTAAGACGTAAAGCAAAAAAGGGCTTATAGCGAAGATGCGACGCGAAGAGAATTTGGTAGTGGGCCAGTTCTCCAGCGAGGGTCAGGGAGCTTCGCAGGGTCTCAAAGCCATGATCGGCAACGGCGGCCAGCAAGGCGGTCTTGTCGGGGAAGTGCCGATAGAGGGCCATGGCTGACACCCCCGCCGCCCGCGCCACAGCCCGCAGACTGCGCTCCTCACTTTGTGGTTCCAGCATCTTGAGCGCTGTCGCGATCAGCGTTTCTCGAAGTCCAACCTGCGTGGCCCACGTGGTATACCCTTGTATACGGTGTAGATAGTGCATTTACACTGTAAACAGTGCGAGGGGTTCTGCCTATGGCTGTGAAGCGTGTGCGAAGGTGTGCACGTCGTCCCGATGGGGATGGCAAATGCCTTCCTGATCGAGGGCGACGACGGGTTGACACTGATCGACGCCGGTTACCCGCGTAAGGAGGCAGCCGTCTTTGGGACGATCCGCGGGCTTGGCCGTTCGCCAGACCAGCTCAAGCACCTAATTTTCACTCACGGCCACCCTGATCATATCGGCAGCGCCGCTGCGATCGTGCGGGAAACCGGTGCGAGGACCTACATGCACCCGCTCGATATCCCTATGGCCGAGAGTGGAGGCCCTTTTCGGCCCATGAGGGCGGCGCCTGGTCTGTTGCGGCGAGTGATGTGCAAGCTGTTCTACCATCCCGGCGAGCGACTGGAGCCGGTTGCCATCGACCAGCTTTTGACCGATGGGGAAATGCTGCCCATAGCTGGCGGCATCGAAGTTATTCATACTCCTGGGCATTGCGCGGGACAGGTCGCGCTGCTGTGGCGTCCGGGGCGAATGCTGTTCGCGGGCGATGTGTGCACGAACCTCATGGGCCTCGGTGATCCCGTCGGCTTCGAGAGTTTGAAGGAAGGTCGTGAAAGCCAGCGCAAACTTGCCAGTCTTTCATTCGATGCTGCCGGGTTCGGCCATGGCGGGCCTATCGCCCGCGATGCGTCGACGCGGTTCCGCAATAAGTGGGGCAAGGAATCGTCTGCCTGACATGGGAGACACCGGCTTTGGGGTCGAGAGCGGAATCCTGAGCGCGACGGCAAACACGTGATTGGCGTCGCAGGCTCACCGAGCCTCTGCCAGATCGGTGGCGCCGACCGTAGAGAGGCCAGAGGGAAAGCCTTACTACGCCACTCGAGCCGGTATGAAGCGCCTCACGGTCGTTATGGAGCCGGAAGAGCATTGCCGCGGCGGACCAAGACCCGGACCATGCTGCCTCCCGAGCACCTCGAAGGGGCCGGAAACCGAGCGATGTTGTTGTGGTGCTGGCGTCAGGGCAGGTAACCATCCGCAAGATCGAAGGCTGGCGAAACCTTGCCGAAAGGCCCTTTGATCAGATCATTGAC
>JBAUNU010000456.1:0-1660 GCA_049579405.1 Methylocella sp. | reverse complement strand
TTATGATTTTATTCGAGACGCCGACGTCTTCGTGCGGCGGCGCTTTACCTTGAATTCACAAACACTTCGAGACGAAAACCTTCTGAACATAGCCCTTTGGATCGATAATCCGCCGGCTCATAATCCTCTGCACAAAAATGGGTTATTATCGATGATATGGTTCGCTTTCGCGATTCCATTCATCGGCAGGCGGCTCGTATCCGAGGGCGTTCGGCTCTTTCATGTCGGGCCGCCGCCTCATCGATTTTTGGGCCACGCGGCTAACATCCTCAATGCTCCGCACAAGACCATTGCGACTTTGTTGCGCATTCTGTACGAAAGATATTTGCAAAGGCCGGGCAAGCCAGGTGTGCTGATCCGCAATAAGGGCGGGCGCTATGCATTGCGCTATCACGCCGAACATACGGCAAACCCGCTCTCGCGTGTAACGTTGTCCGACGCATCTGACGCCCTTGGCATGCCCCGGCTCTTGATCGATTTCCGTTTTAACACCGAGGACGCCGCCTCGGTCGTGCGCGCGCATGAAATTCTTGACGAGGCGTTACGTTCGGCGGGAGTAGGGCTTTTGGATTATCGAGTTGGCGGTGCGGATAGGTTGGACTTGGTTATGCAACAAGCTTCCGATGGCTTCCATCAAATGGGAACGACCAGGATGGGCGCATCGCCGACGACGAGTATTGTCGATATGAATTGTCGGGTCCACGGTTTGAACAATCTGTTTGTCGTGTCCACGAGCGTATTTCCTACGTCTGGACAAGCCCATCCAACGTTTCTAGGGATCGTGATCGCCTTTCGATTAGCGAAGCTCTTAGCCAATCTTCGTCTCGGCGCACATGCTGAGGCGAGCGATGCCCGGAGCTGACGGGCCAGATCGCCACCGTCGATCCCGAGACGGATGTCGGCGGTGCGCGCCGCGTTGAGTGCTTCGGACTCGGCGCCGCGGTCCGGCCGACGCTGGAGCGCATCGGAGCGTGGCGGGGGGGTGAGATCAGGAGGTGATCTTCCGTTAGGAGCATCCGCCATAGAGGCAAGGCGAATTACCGGGACGCGCTGTTTGTGACCTACGAGGCCAAGGTGGGCACTGTACTGAGCGGGTTCATACCTGTTAAAATGCCTCCACAATATCCCGCACAGCTGCATCATGTTCCGTGACCCGGTATCGCTCGCCCGATTCGGCAGTGCCAAAAGGTAAGACCTATGCTATTGCGCGTCGTTTTTTATGTCCCGAGTGCCATAGGAGCACTTTTACCCAATAAGTATCCAAAACTCGATTGTTGCCCCTCTAGTTTAGGCTCCCCCACTCGAACTGCCGGATCACCGCGTCCCGTGGCCCAAGATGCCGCGTTCCGCCAATAGCCGCGCGATCGCGGCGCGCAGCTCGGCGATGCCTTCGCCACTGCGCGACGAGGTGAAGATCGCCTCTGGAAACGCGGCGGGGCGTTTGCTCACGAGGGCGAGCGTGGCGGCGAGGCGGCCTTCCCGCTCGGCCGCTTTCACTTCGTCCTGCTTCGTCAAGACGATTTGATAGGACAGCGCGGAGGAATCGAGAAAATCCAGCATCTCGATGTCGATCGGTTTTGCGCCATGACGGCCGTCGATGAGAAGAAACACGCGCAGCAACGGCACCCGGCCGGGTCCAGGACGCGGTCTTTTCCTTCGA
>JBAUNU010000455.1:0-2108 GCA_049579405.1 Methylocella sp. | reverse complement strand
GTCCAGGCCGTTGCCGCCGGCCCCAGCCTCGGCCAACCGCTTTTGTAGACTTTCAAGCCGGTCGCGGAGCGCATTTTGGCGCCTGGCGAGACCGGCATCGTTGGTTTGTCCGGCCCGGGGGCTCATGCCGCTTTTTGGGCCGGGGCCTTGGCCGTTACCTTGTCTGTCAAGGCCGCCTTCAATTGAGTCTTTGCCGCCGTCCTGGCCAAAGATGTCGCCGAGCGTTGGTTGATCCGGCAGGCCCAACTGGCCGCGTTCCTCGCGTTGCCGATGCCGTTCCGCTTGGCCGCTGCGATAGGTTTCGTCGCGCAAATCCTGCTGGTCCTGGCTGATTCGGCCGAGCTCATCAAGCGCGCGGCTCATCTCGCGCGCCCTGGGATCGGCCTTGCGCGGCCGGGCAACCCGCAGGTTTTCCAGGATCTTTTGCAATTGCTCCAGCATTTTCTGTGCGTTCGCGGTGTCGCCCGAACGCAGCATCTCCTGCATCTGGTCGAGCCTCCTTTGCAGCTCCTTGGGACTGATCCAGCGGCCCCGGCTGTCGAGCGCCGCGGAATCATTCCGGTGGTCCTGGTCATTCTGTTGGGTGGCAAGCTCTTGCAAAAATTTATCCATTGCGGCGCGCAGATTTTCGCCGAGCTTGCGGATTTCATCCTCCGGCGCGTTGCGCTGCAAGGCGTCGCGCAATTGTTGTTCGGCGGCGCGGAGATCGCGTTCGGCCTCGGAGAGATCGCCATTCTCGATGCGCAGCGCCATTTGCCAGAGATAATCGGCGACCGCGACGAGATCGCCGTCGCCATGCGCCGCATTGAGCCGATCGAATGCCACCCGCAATCCAAGATAGACACCGGCGCCGGTGTCGAACATCTCAGGCGCGATCATCAACGCCTCGAGCGCGTTTGCCACCCGCGCCTTATCCTCGGGGGCGAGAACCAGATTGCGGCGCTGTTCGGCAAGCGCGCGGGCAAGAGGCTTGACGAAAGGCTTTTGCGGCAAAGTTATTTCGACGGGATCGCTACTGCCTTCATTGCCGCCTTCATCGCGCGCGGTCAGCGTCATTTCGACACGCGCGCCGGCCCATGGCTGTTCGGAAAGATCGGCCGTTGTCTCGGCCTCGCCGCTGCGGTCCGGCGGTGGCGGCAACACGAGCGGGACGTGCGGCGGATCGACGAGCGAACGCGTGACCGGATGTCCGCCTGGGAGCACCGGCTTGGCGAAACCTGCCTCCGCGCCGGTAACGCCGTAATCGTCGGCGACGCGGTAGTTCAGCGTCAACGATCCCCGCGCGTTAAACCTCGGCGCCCCGGTCAGCGCGATCGACGGCGGTTGATCCAAAATGGCATGAATATCGAACGCGCCGAGCGGCGCGCCGGAATGGCCGAGAGTTAGCGTTGCATCGCCGCGCAAAAGCAGGCGAATCTCGCCATTGCCGTCGCGCTTATCGGCGGACGGCTTGGCGGCGGCGGTGACCAGGCTGGCTTGAGGGTCAGGGGGGGCCTTCGCGGCCTCGGCGAGAGCGCCTTTCACCTCCATGTCAAGGTTGCCGCCCGGCGCGTGAATGACGACGATCGAACCGCTGGGGGCTTCGATTTGTTGTGGGTTTTGGTTCCCGCGAAGGTTCAACACGACCGGCGGCTTGCCGGTGTAGCCTGGAGGATCGATCCAGGCGTCGATCCTGTAGTCCTTGCGCGGCGATGCGTCGAAGCGCCAATCGAAAGCCGCGGCGACGCGCGCATATTTTTCGGGGCCCGCGACAAAGCCTGTCGCGAGAAGCGCGACCAGGACGGCGGCGCGCAACGCATAACTGTCGAGATCGACCATGCGTGGCGAGGGCCAGCCGGTGCGGAGCAAAGCCACGGCTCGCTCCGCGCGGCGGCGGTGCAGGTTCCACAAAGCCCGCGTCGCCGGATCGCTTGTCCCATTGCCGAGGCGGTCGTCGATCACCGAGGCTGGATGCGATGCAAGGCCGGACACACGGTCGATCCGGTCGAGTGCCTCCTTGCGCGAGGGCAACCGGAATTCGCGCAGCGGCAGCAGGGAGGCGGCGAGGCCGAGCACAAGCGCAAGAACGCCAACGGCCCGCGCCCAATGCGGTGCGTCGAGCCATAGAC
>JBAUNU010000454.1:0-1613 GCA_049579405.1 Methylocella sp. | reverse complement strand
GGTGACGACCGCCTTGATCGCGTCGTCGACTCTGATCGTTTCGCCGGGATGAAGGCCAAGCTTGGTCGGCTTTTGCGCCGCGGCAAAAGCGGAGACACGAATATCGCTGTCGAGTCGCAGACGCCCTTGTTCGAGCTGGTCGAACAAAAGATAAAGCGTCATCACCTTGGTGATCGAGGCTGGGAAGCGCAACTCGTTTTCGCTGCGGGCATAAAGCGTCTGGCCGGAATTGCCGTCGATAACGATTGCCGCGATGTTCGATATGCCGCCGCCGCCGCCGCCGCGCGCTGGGCGGTAGCGGATGCACTGTTTGTGATGCAGCCGGCCCTCGAAATGGGTTTGCAGCCAAGCATGGCGGTGGGGACGCCATTGGCGGGCCTCGGCGGACGGAGCAATGAAGCTCGCCACCGCCAGGGCCAGACCGAGGCCGGCCGCGGCCTTTTTGGTGCGGCAAAACGTCGCGCACAACGTCAACATCTGCAACGTCCCCGGTTCTCGGCTGGCAGGCGCCATCGGCGCGCCGCCGGATGATCCTGCGGGGAATGCTAGTCCGGGGCAGTTACCGGTTCGTTAAGGCTCCGATTTAAAGCGGCCGCATCGCTTTGGTCTGGCCGATATTGCAGCGCAATATCTGTCTTGACGTAATTTGTGCGATGCACTAACTAAATAACAGGCGAGGCAAGCGAACTCGCGATTTTAGCCGTCTCCGTTAGGCGAGAATCGGCGTACCAACGATCGAGGAAGTGACATGACCAACGAGTTTGATGACGTCCAAAGCTACGGCAAGGAGCAATTCGGTGCGGCGGCCGCGGCGACGACGTGCTTCGCCAAGACCCTCCAGACGATCGCAACCGAAACCGCGGATTATTCCAAGAAGGCCGTGGAGAATAATTCCGCTTTCCTGGAAAAATTGCTCGGCGCCAAGTCCTACGACACCGCGATCCAGATCCAGTCCGAATATTGGAAGACCTCTTACGCCAGCTTTGTCGCGCAGGCGACGAAGATCGGCGAACTCTATTCCAGTCTGGCCAAGGAGGCTTTCAAGCCGGTCGAAACCGCGATCACCAAGGCGCAAGGCGGAAAGATCTAAGGCTCGCCTTAGTGGCGTTGAAATCTCGCCAGGCATGGCTTGGCGAAGGATCGACCGGCCGGAACAACCCGAGGTGAAGTGCCGGATTTGAATGGCCGAGCCTTTTGTCTTGCAATCTTTTGCGGCGCATTGCTGTCTCTCCGCACCGATAGTGAGATGTGGGCTCGCGCTATCTGGCGCGGCCCTGGCCTAGTCTGAAATTCTTTTTGAGAAAGCTCATGCTCCCGGCGTCTAATTGGCGTCCAGATTCTTGGCTCAGGCGCGCCGGCCCGGGTCTCGTGTTGCGCCGCGGTATTTTTATTCACGCTTCTGGCACGGGCATTGAGATCAAGCTGAAGCCGGCCTAAACGGAGGGGTAGCCTTCGCCTGAGGACCGGGTAAGCACGGCCCCAATTCCATGCGGCCGGCGGCATGAAGTCCCGAAAATTGAACAGCCCGGCAGTTGCTGGGCTTTTTGTTGCGCAGCTTTCCTTTGCTCAATCGGCCGTACCTTTTCGGCACGGCGGCATCGCCTTGTGGCATG
>JBAUNU010000453.1:0-3613 GCA_049579405.1 Methylocella sp. | reverse complement strand
ACCCTAAAAAGACGAAAATGCGAAGAGAGCCATGGGCCGTTGGTGGCGGCCCATGGTTTGGGTCCGCTTGGCGCGCCGCCCGGCGGCTTGTAAGGAAGCCCCGGTCTTGGACCGTTGGGCGGGCCATGTGTTCACCTGCCCTTACCTACCTGCAGGGGTTGCCGCCCGTGAAGTCAGCGGTCGCCTCTGCCACGATCAACTCCTTCGCTTCGAGTGTCTTCTGGGCCTCGCCTATTCATCCTCGCCGAAGCGGTTGGCTACAAGCGCCGCGATTGCCTCCATTGCCTCTGCAGCCTCGGCGCCGGCGGTGGTAACAGTGATGGTCATTCCCGGCCCGGCGCCCAGGGTCAAAATGCCCATGATCGAGGCCCCGCCGACGGTTTCCCCGCAACGGCTGAGCGTGACCGTGACATCGAACCCATCGATACATTGCACGAGTTTCGCCGTCGCGCGCGCGTGGAGCCCCTTGCGGTTGACGATTTCAAGGGTGCGTACAAGGGCATCCCCGGGAGGTTCGAAATCCGGACAGTCATCGCCGGTCTCAATTGGGATGGCATGATCCTCGATCATTTACCGCTCAATACCCGGCTTGCGACATAGATATATTTGCGGCCTGCATCCTGGGCCTGGATCACCGCCTGATCGAGACTGCAGCTTTCGCGTACCGAGGCAAGTTTAATTAGCATCGGCAAATTGACCCCTGCGATGACTTCGATATTAGTGCCATCCATAATCGAAATCGCGAGATTAGAGGGAGTGCCGCCAAACATATCGGTGAGCACGACCACGCCCGCGCCGCTGTCGACTCTGGCGGCGGCGGAAACAATATCCTGACGCCGCTGTTCGATATCGTCATCCGCTCCGATGGTAACCGATTCGATCTGCTTTTGCGGACCGACCACATGTTCCAACGCGGCGCGAAATTCCGATGCGAGCCGGCCATGGGTCACGAGGACGATTCCAATCATCGAACGTACCTGTTCATCAGGAACTTCGTGCCTGACCGGCACGGCGCGAGATGTTCGTCAAGACAAGAACCAGCCACGGCCGCGAGAAACTCGCCGCAACCCTGCCTGGCGGCTTCCCTTGGGTAAACGGGTTTACCGATCAAGGACCGGCGAAAGCCACGCGCCGCGCCGTTTGTGAAAGTCCTCGTGATACGGCAAAAACTCAAGACCACAAGTGGCAGACCTCGCTTATGGCCCTCCCCCGAAAAGGCGCGGGTCAGAGCAAGTTCGCGGCATTTTGTGCGGCGCAATGAAATTGGCAAGTGAAATGGGGTGAAGCCCGCCCCGAAAGCCTGCGGGCCAAGCTCGAACCCAAGGGCCTGGCGCGTTCGGCGAAAACGATCCTGCATTGGCAAGACCTACAGAAGTTTCCGCCGCAAGCGCGGATCGGCCAATACCGCGAGGGCAAGCCCGGCACGCGCGGCATCTTGCCGCACGTGGAGGTACGGCAATGTGACGCCCGCAAGCTCGATGTGATCGTGGTCTGGCTTCGGATATCGCCGTGGTGCTTCATCCTGGCCGGCAAGTTCGATCACAAGCCGGACAACGGCCGCTGGCAAAAACGGTATTTCGAAGATCCCCTGGCCGCGCCGTTCGATCTTTCCCGGGATCATCGGATGGCCATAGGCGATCAGGCGGCCGCCTCGGGATTCAATGCCGATGCGGTCATCGCCCACGAGCCTTGCGAAAAGGCTCGCGTCTTCGGCGGCCGCGATCAGGGCGAATGCCAAGCTGCTTTTGCCGGCGCCGGATGGCCCGCGAAGGAGCACGCCGGCTTCCTCGATCACAACGGCGCTTGCATGGAGGTAAAATTTTTCCGCATTCGCGGCCGGATCCCGTTGCGTGGACAAGACTTATCGTGCCTTCGGCAAAAATATCAGGAAGCGGGCGCCGAGCACCGGGATCGAGCCGTCGGCGCCGGGAGGGCCGATCCGGTTGAGCGCCGATATGCGTCCGCCATGGGCCTCGATGATTTGGCGCGAGATGGAAAGCCCAAGGCCCGAGTTTTGCCCGAATCCTTGGCCAGGGCGATCGGTGTAAAACCTTTCGAATACCCGTTCGAAAGCATCGGCCGGAATGCCGGGGCCGTCATCGTCGACGATAATCTCGAACCCGTCGCGCGTGTGGCCGTGAGCCGTGTGTTCCTTGGTTGGACGCAACAGCATGCGAACGCTCCCCTCAGCGGCCGAAAACGATCTCGCATTGTCGATGAGATTATTGAAAACCTGGGCAAGGCGCGAATCATGCCCGAGAACCAGGAAAGGCGACCTGCGGCTATCCTCCAACGGCCCAGGGGGGGCGACGACGAATTCGACCCGGATCGCGCCGGTATCCTTGACCAGGTTCGCCATGGCGGCAACCATAATGAGCAGGCGCGTCAGATCGACGAGAACCACGTCGTCGCGCGCCATCTCGGCATCGAGCCTGGAGGCGTCGGATATGTCGCTGATCAACCTATCGAGCCGGCGAACGTCGTGCGCGATAATCGCCAACAGACGCTGGCGCGATTCCGGTGCGCGGGCAACCGGCAGGGTCTCGACCGCGCTGCGCAAGGAGGTGAGCGGGTTTTTCAGCTCGTGCGCGACATCGGCGGCGAAGCGTTCAATCGCTTCGATGCGATCGTAGAGGGCCTTGGTCATATCGCGCAGCGCGCCGGACAAATGGCCGATCTCATCCGAGCGGCCAGTGAAATCCGGGATTTCCCGGCGTGCTTTTGTGCCTTGCCGCACGCGTTCCGCCGCGCCCGCCAGGCGCCTTATGGGTTCGGCTATCGTTCCGGCGATGAAAAGAGAAAGGAGGAACATGATGATCGAGGAAACCAGAAAGATCTGGACAATGGCCCAGCGTTCCGAGGCAATGATCTTGTCGATGTCGTCGCCTTGCGTGGACAGGAGCAAGGCCCCGCGCACGGTCCGGAAACGTTGGATCGGCGCGGCGACCAAAACAATGGTGTCTCCCTGGGCATCGACACGCACGATCGATTGCGCGCTGCCGCTCAGCGCCCGCGCGACCTCCGGATAGCTCTTTCCGTTGCCGTCGCCTATATCTTGATAAAGAGACCGGGTGGGCTGGCCGGAAAGCCTCTTCATGCCGCGGCGGACGCGTGTCCACAGGGAGGCCGTATCTTGTCGCGCGGGCGGCGGGAGGTCATAACGCATGATATTGGAACGGCTCGTCAGCGAGCGCGAATCGAGCAACAGATAACCGTCGCGATCGTAGATTCGCGCCTGCGTCCGCGTGGGTGAAACGAGTCTGTGAAGGACCGGCCCGATGCGTTCTGGATTGATCGAAAATTCCAGCGACGGCGCGGTTTCGTCGGCAAGCGCGTAGCTCTCGCCCGGAGCAAGCTGAAGCAACTTTTCCGGATCGATGGCAATTGAATCGGTTTCGATGGTGGCCGACGCCGCGATTGCCGCGGCGATGATCTCGGCCTGGATCTGCAAGCTCTGCACCTTGGCCTCGATCAAACCTTCGCGGAATTGATTTAGAAAAAGGAAGCCGATGAGGAGAGCGGCGAGGCCGCCCAGGTTCAAAACGACGATGCGGCGGGTTAGCGGGGAGGCAAAACGGGCGGCCGCGGCGCGCGCAAACCCGCGCAGGCGCAG
>JBAUNU010000452.1:0-8465 GCA_049579405.1 Methylocella sp. | reverse complement strand
CTCATAATCTCGGTTTTGTGAGCGCGTCTCAGCCGATGTCAGCTCCTCCCCAAAAGCGACCGAATTGCTGCAATGCCGCGAATTGTCGCGAAGGGCCATAAAGCAGACTTCCGGACTTCGCAGATGGCGGAAGCATAGCTGCTCTCGCCAGCTGTTGTTTCGGGTCTGTAAATATTATGGCGTATCGCCGTACATAGCCTTTAGCTGGCCATGGGCGAAGGCGAGGGCCCGCGGCATATCCATTTTGCCGCCAATGATCGATATACGCCCCGATTTTGCTGGCGCGTGCGGCCTTCATTGCCTCGTCGAGCTCGCCAAGCGTGGTCACACGCGCAGTATACCAATTTGCGCATCCTAGCGCCTTCGGCAATTCTGCATAGCTCCAAGGCGCGAGGTCGTTGTACGTCCAGTCCGGATTTTCCTCCAGCGCGCGCTCGATGAGGTAGCCACTATTGTTGAGTACGAAGACGATGACGTTTGCTCCAAACCGTCCCATGGCACCGACGTCGTTCGCAGTCAGTTGATGCGAGCCTTCGCCAGTGATCAGAATTGTGCGCCGGCTCGGGTCGGCAAGCGCGACACCGAAGGCGGCCGGGGTCGCCCAACCGATCGATCCCCATAGAACTTGCGCTTCCACCCGCACGCCGTCCGGAAGGATCGTTGGTGTCACGCCGAGGCTTGAGCTACCGGTCTCGAGAACGACCGTGTCTCCGGCGCGCAGAAACGCCGCGTAGCGCGGATAAAGCGCGGCCATCGTGATCTTGTCGGACGGCCTGCCGTTTACCGGCGCGAGCCCCTGCGGTTTTCCCTTGTATGGCGCCGATGATGGTTTGAGCTTGGCCAGCTCGGATAGAATGTCCTCAAGCCGGACATTGGCGATGACTTGGTCTCCGATCCTGACGTCGTCGAGGCCGGCGGTAACAAACCGCGACAGATCGGAGTTGGCCGGAATAGGCCGCCGTGGTGATGTCGTTCAAATTGACGCCGCCCAGATCGAGGACCAGATCGGCGCCTTTGATGATTTGGCGCGTTTTCGGCTCGGACACCGCGCCGGCATACATGCCGGCAAACTGCGGATGACTTTCACCGATGACGCATTTTTCCATGAGCGTTGTAACGAAAGGACAGCCCAGCGCTTCGATCGCCTTCTGTGCCTCTTTCTGCAAGCCGAGCCGCGAAATTGCGAAGGCGGGAAATGCGACTATGGATTTCGCCTTGTTGATGCATTCTGCGATGATCGCCATCGCCTTTTGTAACGCTGCTTCGTTTGATCGAGGCACGATCGGCTTCACGTCAGCCGACAGACTGGGGATAGCGCGTAGTCCGACGGCACTGCGATATAGGCAGGCTGATTGGCGCGGCGCGCCTCCGCGATGATGCGCTCCATTTCGACGACGCAGTTCTCCGGATTGATGACCGCATGACAGCACGCCGCGCCGGCGGACAGTTCGACGAAATTGCCGAAGACGCCGTCGCCGAGCGTGTGATGGGCGATCTTGTGCAAGCGCTGATGCTGATAGGAGGGCATTCCGACGACGTGAAAAACCAGTGATCGTTCCGCCTTAGCGCCCATCACGCCGTTTATGGCGGATAGCTCGCCGACGCCATAGTGCCAACATCGCCCCGCCCCGGATGCGCGCGTAGCCATCTGCGGCGTAAGACGCGTTCAATTCATTGGCACAGCCGATCCACTTCACCTTAGCGCTGCTGTCGACCGCATCGCAAATTGGAAACACGTAATCGCCTGCAACGCCAAAGCAGTGGTCGATTCCTTCTGGTCTTTGGAAGCTGTTTAGTCATGGCCTTCTCCTCCTTGCTACTTTCTACAATTAGTGCCGATTGCGGGGCTAATCGCGCGGCGGCTGGCAGGTCATAGCGCGAGCGCGTTCAGCACCCGCGCCCAGCTTCGAGTTCCCTTGTGAAACGAGGAAAGCTCGTACTTCTCGTTCGGCGAGTGAATGCGATCGTCCTCCAGGCCGAAACCGATCATCAATGTGTCCATTCCAAGATCCCGCCTGAAGGCGCCGACGATCGGGATCGAGCCGCCGCAACCGGCAAGAACTGGCTCCTTGCCCCATTCGGCCTGCAAGGCCCTGCCCGCTCGCGACAACGCCTCCGAACTGAACGGCAACTGCACCGCGCCCGACGCGCCATGCGAGACAAATTCGGCGCGGCAATCGGCGGGCAGCCGTTCCTTGACGAAAGCCCGGAAGGTTTCGGCGATTTTATCCGGATCCTGTGACCCGACGAGCCGGAACGAGAATTTGGCGCTCGCTTGCGCCGGAAGCACGGTTTTCGACCCTTTGCCGGTATAGCCGCCGACGATACCGTTGAGGTCGCAGGTCGGCCGCGACCAAACCATTTCGAGAACACTCCGGCCTTGTTCGCCCGCCGGAACGGACAGGCCGACTTCGCCTAGAAAGGCGCTTTCGCGGAACGGTAATTCGCGCCAGTGCTTTGCGACATCCTCCGACAGCTCGGCTACGCCATTATAGAAACCCGGAAGCGTGACGCGCCCTTTCTCATCGTGCAGATCGGCGATGACGCGGGCGAGCACATGGATCGGATTGATCGCGGCGCCGCCAAAAACGCCCGAATGCAGATCGCGGTCGGCGGCATGAATAATGACTTCCTCAAGCACCAGGCCGCGCAGCATGGTGGTGATCGCCGGCGTCTCCCGGTCCCACATTCCGGTGTCGCAAACAAGCGCCATGTCGGCTTTGAGCTCGGCCTTGGCCTGGCCAAGAAAAGCCGGAAGCGACGGCGAGCCGGTCTCCTCCTCGCCTTCGATGAGGAACGTGACGTGGCAGGGCAAGCCGCCGGTTTCGGTGAAGGCGCGGCAGGCCTCGACGAAGGTCATCAGCTGCCCCTTGTCGTCGGCGACGCCGCGTCCAGCGATCCGCTTGCCGGTCGCGGCCTCGACGACACGCGGTTCGAACGGGGGGCTCTCCCATAAATCGAGCGGGTCTGGCGGTTGCACATCGTAATGGCCGTAAAAGAGGACATGCGGCACGTCGGGACGCGCGGCTTTGGCCTGTCCGACAATGATCGGATGGCCTGGCGTTTCGCGCACCGACGCCTCGAAGCCAAGGCTGTTCAGCTCGGCGGCGAGCCATTCGGCCGCCTTGGCGCAATCGCGCGCAAAGGCGGGATCGGTCGAAACCGAAGGGATTTCAACCAGCTTGAAGAGCCGTTCCAGAGCAGAGTCGAGGTTTCCATCGATCTTCGCCAAAACCGTGTCGAGCGCGGCCATAGGGCCTCCTTGCGAACTTCGGCCGTCGTAAAAACGGTCCGGGAATGCCCACAAAGCCTGAAACCGTTCGGCGGAGACCGGATTTCAGTATTGGGGGTTTATGTTGTCTCAATCGCCGTTCGGGCCAATGATTTCAAGTCCGCGAGCGGAAAAGCCGGCGCCCGCCCGGCGAAAATTCCGCTTTGCGGCACCCGGCCGCTGTATTCTTACATGACTTTGGAAGACAAGGCAGGAGTGTAGACGTGGAAAACGCGGCGGGCTTAAACGCTGCCTCGCGGGAAATCCTTGACCGCCTCGAAGGGATTGTTGGCGCTAGGCACGTCATCGCCGATGCGCCCGGCATGGAAGGATTTTTGCGCGAGCCGCGCGATCGCTTTCATGGGCTCGCGCTTTGCGTGGTGCAACCCGGCTCGACGCGAGAAATCGCGGACGTGCTCAAACTTTGCCATGCATCCTCCACCCCGGTTGTGCCGCAAGGCGGCAATACCGGGCTCGTGGGCGGTCAGATTCCTCTCGGTCCCGGCAATCAAATCGTGCTTTCGCTTGGCCGCATGACGGCGCTGCGCGAGATCGATCTTAGCTCGAACACGATGACCGTGGAAGCCGGCATGATCCTTTCCCGCATGCAGGAGGAGGCCGCGCGCGCGGGGCGCTTGTTTCCGCTGTCGCTTGCGGCAGAAGGCTCCTGCACCATCGGCGGCAATCTCGCGACCAATGCCGGCGGCACGAACGTGATCGCCTATGGCAACGCACGCGATCTCGTGCTTGGGCTCGAAGCCGTGCTCGCCGACGGGCGGATTCTTTCGGACTTGACGAAGCTGAAAAAGAACAACACGGGCTACGATCTAAAAAATCTCTTTATCGGCTCGGAAGGCACGCTTGGGATCATCACCGCGGCGGTCCTAAAACTCTATCCAAAACCCCGCGCGATCGAGACCGCCTTTATCGGCCTTGCCTCGCCCCGGGCGGCGCTCGCGCTGCTCGATCTCGCCCGCGACATGGCGGGCGGCGAAATCACCACCTTCGAGCTGATCCCGCGCATCGGCTTGGATTTTGTCCTCGCCCATTTTGACGCGCGGGAGGTGCTGTCTAGCAAGCACCCGTGGTACGTGCTGCTCGAATTGAGTTCACAAAGCCGGCAAGGGCTTGCCGCGCGATTGCTCGCGCTCCTCGAAGCGGCGAACGAAAAACACATCATCGAGGATGCGGCGCTCGCCGCCTCGCTCGATCAGCGCGGAAATTTCTGGAAACTGCGCGAACTTTTGCCGGACGCCCAGCGCCATGAAAGCGGTTCGATCAAACATGACATCAGCGTTCCCATCGCGGACATCCCGGTTTTCCTGGAAGAAGCCGCGCGTGCTGTGATGGCGGCGATCCCGGGTGCGCGGCTCGTTGCCTTCGGCCACCTCGGCGACGGCAATATTCACTGCAACGTGTCGCAGCCCATAGGCGCGGAACGCCAAGCGTTTTTGGCCCGCTGGGACGAGATCAACGCCATCGTGCATGGGCTAGTGATCGCCCGCAAAGGTTCGATTTCGGCCGAGCATGGGATCGGCCAATTGAAGCGCGATCTGTTGCCGAAGGTGAAGGACAAGGTGGCGATGGAGGTGATGCGCGCGATCAAGCAAACCCTCGACCCGAGGGGCATATTAAATCCCGGCAAAGTGTTATGATCGCCTTGTGCCGCGAATGCGGCGCCCGTTACATAGGCGTTGGCAACAGCGGTGTGGCTCATGAACAATTGCCGATGTCTCGCGGTTCTCGCGCTCCTTTTGCCGTCAATGGCGGAAGCCGCGAGTGTCATCAAGCCGATCGTCGCCTGTAAGGACGAGGCAGATTCGAGAAAGGTTCTCGATTTCCTCGGCAAGCAGGACCCTGCGGGACTAAACAGATTCAGTGCGCCAAAACTCGCAAAGGGCGATTGCTTATCCCTTTCGAAAGGCATGGCGGTGACAATCGACACGAAGAACGCCAAGCTTTTCTGCGTCCGCCCTTGGGGCGGGCTTGATTGCTACTGGACGGCCGATGCGGACATCAATCAAAATGCATCCGAGCCGGAGGCACGGCCGGCCACGCATTCGGGCGGTGGCCATAAACGCGGTGGCGGGGGCGGAGGCATGGGCGCCGGAGGCATGGGCGGTGGCGGCGCTTCTCCGTAGGGCATAATCGCCCTCGTTTGTCTGCTCCCGCGCGCCAGCTCATCGCGACCGCGATCAAGAGCGGCACGGTGATTCTTGGGCTTGGCCATTCGTATATAACGAGATTATTTTTTAATATCGTGACGGGCGGAGATGATCTCCGGGGCGACAGTTCGGCGACCGCGAGCGTTGCCTTCCCTTCCGGCGCCCGTGGTTCCTCGTCCACAACGAGGTCAAGGTGCAGCCCGGCGCGGAGGTGAGGGCGCTGTGGGCGCTGACACCATCCCGAATTGTCTGCCCGACGCTGTTGCATTGGCGAAAGATTTACAAACCGCAAAGTTTTTTCTCTAAAAACAATCCGCGATTTTGGGAATATTTGCTTACCACGAGGTCCCGGCGCTCTGAAACAAAGTCCGCCGCCGGCTTCCATGCGGTGAGAAGATACTCATCGGCCTGCCGACGGTTGGTTTGTGGAACCAACAATTCCGCGATTTCGCTTGCAGGAACCGGCTGGCTGAACAAATAACCTTAGCATTTCCGGGCAGCCGGCTTGGCGCAGCGATCCTGTGCCAAAGCCATCCCGTGTCTAAACGTTTATCGCTCGTCCGCACGCAAGTATTTGGCCCCCACGCCACGCCGTTGGAGCTTCGTTTCCGGAAAACACGCTCGCTCAATCCTATCGCAATCCTATCGCCTCGCGGGGAGGCGGGCGCTCATGCTTGCGGTTGCGGCTCCAATCCGCCGGGCTCGGGGCCAGGCTTTGGCCGCACGATGCCGGTGGTCGGGACGGGAGAGCCACGCAACGGCGGCTCATGATCGTCGCTTGTATCGCGCACCGGGGCATGCCCCTTCAAAAGCTCCCTGATCTCCTCGCCGGTAAGCGTCTCATATTCGAGGAGGCCCTTGGCAAGAGTCTCGAGATCCTCGCGCTTCTCGGTAATGATCCGGGTTGCCTCGGCGAGACCCGCCTCCACCAGGCGGCGCACCTCTGCATCGATTTTCTGGGCGGTGGCCTCGGAGATGGTTTGCTGCCGCCCCATGGTATAACCGAGGAAAACCTCCTCCTGATTTTCGCCATACATGACGGTGCCAAGCTCGTCGGAGAAGCCCCAGCGCGTCACCATCGCGCGGGCCAGCTTGGTCGCCTGCTCGATATCGGATTGCGCGCCCGACGTTATCTTATCCTTGCCGAAGATGATTTCCTCGGAAACCCGGCCGCCCATGCAGATGGCCAGCCGCGATGTCATCTGTTCGAAACTCATCGAAAGCTTGTCGCGTTCGGGGAGCTGCATGACCATGCCGAGGGCTCGCCCGCGCGGAATGATGGTCGCTTTATGCACCGGGTCGGTGGCCGGGACATTGAGGGCGACGATCGCGTGCCCGCCCTCGTGGTAGGCGGTCAGCATTTTCTCTTGCTCGGTCATCACCATGGTGCGGCGCTCGGCGCCCATCATGATCTTGTCTTTCGAATCCTCGAACTCGGACATGGTGACGAAACGCTTGGCGCGCCTTGCCGCCAACAAGGCCGCCTCGTTGACGAGGTTCATGAGGTCGGCACCGGAAAAGCCGGGCGTGCCGCGGGCCACCGTCCGCAAATCGACGTCCGGCGCGAGAGGGACCTTGCGGACATGCACCTTGAGGATGCGCTCGCGCCCGACGATATCGGGGTTCGCGATGACAATCTGGCGGTCGAAGCGGCCGGGGCGGAGAAGCGCCGGGTCGAGCACGTCGGGACGGTTCGTCGCCGCGATTATGATGATGCTCTCGTTGGGCTCGAAGCCATCCATCTCGACGAGGAGCTGATTTAACGTTTGCTCGCGTTCGTCGTTTCCGCCCCCGAGGCCGGCGCCGCGATGCCGGCCAACGGCGTCTATTTCATCGATGAAGACGATGCAAGGCGAGTTCTTCTTGGCCTGTTCGAACATGTCGCGGACACGGCTCGCGCCGACGCCGACGAACATTTCCACGAAATCCGATCCGGAAATCGTAAAGAAGGGCACGTTGGCTTCCCCCGCGATGGCGCGCGCCAGCAGCGTCTTGCCGGTCCCGGGCGGGCCGACAAGCAAAACGCCGCGTGGGATTCGCCCGCCAAGCTTCTGGAAGCGTTGCGGATCGCGCAGGAATTCGACAATCTCCTGGAGGTCTTCCTTGGCCTCGTCGACGCCGGCGACGTCCTCGAAAGTATAGCGTCCATGCGCCTCGGTCAGGAGTCTCGCCTTCGACTTGCCAAATCCCATGGCTTTGCCGCCGGCGCCCTGCATTTGCCGGGAAAGAAAGATCCAGATGCCGAGGATGGCAATCAGCGGCAGCCCGTTGACGAGAAGCGTCATCAACCAATTGGTGTTTTCCGACGGAGGCTTGGCCGTGATCGACACGTTTTTCTTATAAAGGCTCTGGACCAGCGTCGGGTCGTTTGGCGCGTAGGTCGCAAAGGCGCGATTATCGGTGAAATGACCGGTGATCTCATTGCCTGCGATCGTGACCTCGCGGACATGGCCTTGGTCAACTTCGTTCAACAGCTGGCTAAAGGCGATGTCTTGCGACGGAACCCGCTGCCCAGGGTTTTGAAACAGCATGACGAGCGCGACGACGAGCAGGATAATGATCACCCAAAGGGCGAAATTCCGGAAATTCGGGTTCATCTTCATTCCCGCTAAGCATCGTACCGGCTCGAAGGCCGTCGCCGGTTGAAACGGCACCCGTTGTCAAATGGGCGTTTGTTCAATGTAAGCCTGGTTTTCGCCGTTGCCAAGAGAGTCTTACATCACTCTCAGGTGAGCCTTACATCATTCCCCGGACCTCGCCTCGAAGACATTTTCTTGGCCGCGCCGCGCGCCTTCCCTCAAAATGACAAGAATGCGGTTGCTTTGCAGCCGCAGCACCGCTCCGCCCAAGGTTGCCGTGAAGGCGATCCCGGCGCGCAGCGCTTGGCCGAACCGCAGCGCCAGAGCTTCGAGGCGGTCGAGACGAAGCGGCTTGCCCCCACTTATCAACTTTAGTTCATCACCAAGAAATCGCAAAAGAATCTCCTCCGGCTCGTCGGCGAGCGCCGAGATGTCCGCCCGAAATCCGCC
>JBAUNU010000451.1:0-7186 GCA_049579405.1 Methylocella sp. | reverse complement strand
GATCTGTTGCGCGAGGGCGCCCTCGCCGCGCGGTGCGGCGCCCAGCGGTGTTCGCCCGGCAAGCCGGTCATGGTTTCGGCGCTGACGGGACAGGGCCTCGAAGACCTTCGCGAGGCGATTGAAAAGCGGCTCGCAAGCGGCCGGATTATCTTCGATATCGCGCTCGATCCGGCAAATGGCGCGGGGCTTCATTGGCTTTACGAGAATACCGAAGTCATGCGCAAAAGCACGGCGGCGGATGGCGCCATTCATGTGCGGGTTCGGGTAGTGCCGGAACGCGCGGAGCCGGTCCGGCGGAAGTTTCCCGCCGCCGGTCCCCAAGCTTGAGCCCCCTAGATGTCGAAGCTATAAAGGTTGTTCATCGAGGCCAGGGTGCGAACTGGGGTTGCGAAGCCAACTAGCCTTGACCGGAGCGCCCGGCTTCCGGACAATGCACCTGCCCGGATCACGTCCGGACTTTTCATCCGGCGCTCCCCACCACGGCTCTTTACCGTCGCAGCTCGGACTGGTTTGAGACCTGCTCCTGAAAGCGATCCCCATCTCTTGCGCAGCTTCACGTGACCGTCAGTTCAGGCGCAATCCCCCTCTCCGCCATGCTTTCTGATAAATTTTTTCAAAGGCTTTATGTGCGATAAGGTCAGCGGCGGCCGGCGCGCCAGAGAAGCTCAATTGGCCGTGGGGCCGCCCGCGAAGGCCGCAAACAGCAAAACCAGCCCCAATCCCAAGACCGCAAGGGCGGCGCCGGCCTCGAACAGGCGTCCCGTGATCGCGGCCCGCCCGGAACCCGTTTTGGAAAATTTGACCGCCGCGTTTTTGGCGAGCACAGCGGTGCTGGCAAGCCCCGCCGTGGTGATCGCGGTGCCAAGCGACATCGCCAAAACGGCAAATACTCCGGTTGAAAAAATCGCTTGCGCCAAGGCGAAGACAAGAACGAGAATTGCACCAGAGCAAGGCCGCGACCCAGCCGCCATCATCGTCAGCAGAGCGCTTTTCCAAGAAAATCCTGCCCCAAGCGTGCGCGGATCGGGGGCGTGGAAATGGGCGCAACCTGGGCCGTGGACATGATTCTCGGCGCAATTGTCGGCGAGAAAGGCGCGGGCCGTCCCCCCCGCCGCAACGGCGAGCACGGGCGCGGCGCGCCAAGCGGAAAGAAGGGCCGCGCCTTTCACGTAAACTAAAGCGCCGCCGAGAACCACTATGCCGGCGTAGCTCGCGATCTCGACCACATTCGCGGCTGCTGTCATGTACTTGGCCGTCGCGTTGAAGACGAGGGCGCTCACGCCGACGATCGCGACCGCGCTAAAGCCTTGCACGAGCGCCGCGCCAAGGGCAATCACGACACCCCGCCGCAGGGCGCGCTCATTGGCCAGCATATAGGAAGCAATCACCATTTTGCCGTGGCCAGGGCCCGCGGCATGGAAAATACCGTAAGCGAGGCTTAAACCCGCCAGACCCCAAGCGGCCGCGCCACTTTGTTTCGCGGCACGGATGGCCCCGCTTAACAGGCGATAGAAGCCCGCCTCCTGTGCTAGGATCCAGCCCATCATTGCACCGTGCGCGCCGCCAGCGGAACCCTCATTAGCCCCGACCGCAAAAGGATGATGCACGCCCTGCGCCAGGGATTGGGAAGCCAGCAAGACGGCCATGCAGAGCAATGCGAAGGGCAAAACCGGCCGTGCGGCCGCAACGCCTCGCGGCACGCGCCAAACTGCCGCGAAAGAAAACGCGATTGGGTTCAACAAGGCCTCATGGACAAGCGACAATAATCCGGCTCGCGAGCTTGACCCCGAAATCATAGCCCGGCGAAAGACCGCTGAAAAAGGATTCCGAAAGTTTTTTGGTCTCCTCGGCCGCCAAGGGCTTCGACCCGAGCAGATTGACCGAACATCCTTTTGGCGCGCCTGCCATGCCGACCGGATCCTGCTTTTCCATCTCGAAAGCCACGAAGTAGGTTGGATCATAGACTTGAAAGGAGAAGGCTTTCGCCGCGCTGGCGGGGGTTTTCAAGGGAAGCGTGAACCGGAGAACCACGAGTTTGTCCTCCCGCTGTTCCAGCGAATAGTCGATGGGCGCCCCAAATTCGACCTTTGCGTTGGCCACTTTGGCATAAGTGAAAAAGTCGAATTCGGCCAGGGATTCGACGTTGGACTTGGCGAGCGGCGCCAGTTCTTCCTTGGTCATGAGCTGGCCGTCCTTTCCCTGCCCCTCCGTCACGAACGCCGAATACATCTCGTCGAATGTCCAGACGTGGCGGATGGCCTCGATCTCGCCTTTTGCGTCGAAAATCACCTGCGCGCGTGCCGATACCCATACGTGCGGGTGCGCCGCCCCGTTTTGGGTGAGACCGGCCACGAAAGCCGCGGTCAGAAAAAACCTCGAACGCCTACGCATGAGGAACTCTTCGGCGGCGCATTTCGCGAAGCGATTACTGCGAGGGACCCGCCTCGACGAATCGGCGGATTCTATGACCGCGCAAACCTGGCCGAAGAAAGGCGGCGATGGGACGTCAGCGGGCAGGCGGCCGGATAAACGTCCGATTGATCATGACCGATACAGGCGGAAAGGCTTTCAATATGACGGCGCTCGCATCAAGCGTCAATAATCGCCGAAGTAGGAGCTGCACGGGATTGGGTTGCCCCAGTAGCCGTAGGCGCAGATTTGGTAGCCGTAGGCGGGATAACCGTAACTGTCACCGCCATACCCACCGTAGCCGCCATATGCTCCGATCCCGCCAAATCCCCGGCCGGCAAAGGCCCCTCCACGCGCCACGCTCCGGCCGGTGAACATGTGGCTGCCTCCGAATCCGCGCATGCCGCCTCCGAAACCACCTGTGTGGAAACCGCCGCCATGAAAACCGCCACCTCCTCGGCTGAACGCCGAGACTGGGGCGGGTGCACCGATCGCCAGGGAGCCCGCGAGGGCCGTGAGAATGATCGATTTTGTGACGCTGTTCATGAAACTCTCCTTCTGGGATGTCACCTGCTCATCCTTCAACCCCGACGATTTCCGCAAGTTCCGCGACAAACGCCGTGCGGCCAGCTCCATGTTTTTCTCGCGAGTCTCCGCTTGACGAAGCAGCCCACCCTGCTTCGAGTTGCATCCTTGCGGTCGCCGCGATGCAGGCGGAGGCGCCGCCGCCCGGCTAAAGCGAAGCGCCCGGGCGCGTTCAGCTTGTTTGTACGCGCATTCCATCGGCTATATTCGCCGGCGGGCTTAGGATAACGCGATCGCCCGGCCTCAGCCCAATACGCACTTCGACACTGGCACCGTTATCTGCTTCCAGTTCAAGCTTGCGAAGCTCAACCTTGCCGTTGGAGACGACAGCTGCGCTGAGCCCATCCTTGTTGAAGATCACCGCCTGCGAGGGAATGAGCACGATCGGATTCGAGCGGCGGACCTGAAGGTGGACAATACCATAGAGCCCTGCCGTCAACGTGCCGTCCTTGTTATCGACATCGACTTCGGTGAGCAGCGTGCGAGTGCCGGCGGCGAGGGCCCGTGCATTGCGCGCCACCTTACCCTTAAACACGCGGTCCGGCAGCTCCGGCACAGTCACTGTTGCCTGATCACCGTCCTTGATGCCGAAAAAGTCAGTTTGCGGCACATAGACCTGGACGCGCAAAACATCGGTTCGGGCAATCGAGAATAGAGCAGTTCCGCTCGCGACGTCTGCGGTGACAAGACTGCCGACATCGATGAAGCGGCCGGTGATCACCCCGTCGAACGGCGCCGTGACCTGCTCGAATCCGGTCAACTGTACCAACCGGTTCACCGCCGCCTGTTGCGCTACCACATTGGCCCGTGCGACCGCAAGCGCCGCCGTTCGAGAGGCGAAGGTCAGCCGGTCCTGGTCGCCCTGTTGCTGACTCGACACGCCCCTGGCAACGAGTTGCGAAGTGCGCGCGCTTGTAACACGGCCAAGATCGGCATTGGCCTGGGCCTGCTCGACCGAGGCCTGCAATTGGACAAGCTGTGCCTTCGCCTGGTCGAGCTGCTGGTCGAAGTCTGGTGCCGCGATCAACGCAAGCACATCACCTTTGCGCACCTTGCTGCCAATATCGACATTGCGGACGCCGATGTACCCCGTGGCGCGGGCAAACAGCGTCGCAGTGTCGAACGCCGCCATATTACCCGGCAGCTCGATGGTGCGAGGTCCCTTGTCTTCCCTCACGGTCATGGTCAGGACATTTGGCACCGCGTTCTTCCGCGCTTCTAACACCCCGGCGGCGGCGGCGTTGCGGCTCAAGTGCGTCCAGCTGCCGAGGCCAACCAACAGCGCCACGGCGGCAATGGCGCCACCGCCGATTGCACGAGCAATCCGCCTTCGATCGCTCTCGCCGGGCTCCGCGTGCTTGTACTCGTGAATCGTTGGTTCCGCGGGCAGATAATTCATGACAATGATCCTTGATGCTTCAGTTTTGCGGAGCCCGGCCTCCCGCCGTTCAAGACGGCCGATCACCGAGTAGAGGTAGGGAACGAACAGCAGCGTGGTGATGGTGCCGACCATCACGCCGCCGATGACGGCGCGCGCGAGGACCGCATTCTGCTCTTCGCCGGGGCCGCCGATCGCCATCGGAAGCATTCCCACAATCATTGCAGCCGCCGTCATCAGCACGGGCCGTAGCCGCGTTGTGCCGGCGGACAATGCGGCCTGGAAAGCGCTCGCTCCCGCTTGTCGCTGCTCACGCGCGAATGTCACGAGCAGGATCGAGTTGGCCGAGGCGACGCCGATTGACATGATCGCGCCCATCAACGACGGCATGCTCAGCGTTGTGCCGGTGACGAACAGCATCAAAAGAATCCCGGCCCCGGCGCCCGGCAACGCGAGGACGACAGCGAGTGGAGCGACGAAGCTCTGATAATTGACGACCATCAGCATGTAGACGAAGACAGCGGCAAACAGCAGTCCCACTCTCAGGTTGCCGAAGGCATCCTGCATGCTCTGGATCTGACCGCGAATGACGACATGGTTCCCGGGCTTGAGCTGCGGCTCAACGTCTTTGACGATCTTCTGAATCGCTCCCGCGACGCTGCCGAGGTCGCGGTTCTGCACGCTGCCCCAGACATCATACACACCCTGGATGTTGGACTGGTTGAACACCGACTGAATGCCTACGCGCTGACCGGTGGCGATGCTACCGAGCACGTTGGGGATCGGAGTCCCATTGACGTCGAGAGCACTCGTTACGGGCGTGTTGTCGAGCTGGGTCTTGTTGGCAATGCGATACTCCGGTGTCTGCACGGCGAAATAATACGGAATGCCGTTCTTCGTGTCGGTCCAGAAATTGGGCGTAACCTGTTCCGACGAGCTGACGCTGATGTTGAGATTGTTGGCAACCTCCTGCATGTTGAGGCCAAGCTGCTGTGCCCTTGTGCGGTCGACCACGTAGTTCATTGCCGGCGCGTTCAGCTCCTGCTGGATATGGGCATCGACCAAGCCAGGAATATTGGCCATTTTCTGCTGCAGCAGAGCCGCGATTTGCTTGTTGATCTCGCGGTCACGCCCTTGCACCTGCACATCGATCTGGGTGGGCACGCCGAAGTTCAGAACTTGCGTCACCATGTCGGCGGGCTGGAAGTAAAAAAGCACGTCGGGGAAGGCGACTGACAATTCCGCGCGCAGCTTTTTGACGATTTCGGCAGTCGGCTCATGCTCGTCGCCGAGCTCGATCTGGATCACGCCGTCATTCACCCCGATCGTGCTGCCATCGGTGAAGGCGAGATTATATACGCGTTGCGGCAACCCGATATTATCGAGGATAAGCCGCAGATCCTTGGCCGGGATCTGGGCGCGGATGTTATTCTCGATCGCCTGGAAGAACTGTTCGGTGCGCTCGATACGGGTGCGCGCCGGGGCGCGGACGTGCAATTGGATCAGCCCTGCATCCACGCTCGGAAAAAAATCAGTCCCGACGAAGAGTGCTAGGACGCCCGCCCCGACCACCACGATAGCCGCCACGGCCGGCGTCAGGACCCTGCGCCGCAGAATGCCAGTGAGCATCCAGCCATAGAAGTCGCGGAAGCGGTCGAACCGCGCATTGAATGCCGCATGAAAACGGTCGAGCCAGCCGGTGCCGGCGCCCTGCCGTTCCTGCTCTTTGCGAAGGAGCAGGCCGATCATGATGGGGGTCAAGGTCCGCGAAATGATGTAGGACGCAAGCATGGCGAACACAACCGCCATCGCAAGCGGCGTGAACAGATAGCGCGCGGCGCCTTGCAGGTAGAACACGGAGACGAACACGCAGCAGATGGCGAGCGTGGAGATTAGCGTCGGCACCGCGATGCCCGCAGCACCTTCCAGCACCGCCCTGTCGAAAGGCATCCTTTCTTCCAAAAGCCGGTGCGTGTTCTCGATCGTCACCGTACTATCATCAACCAGGATGCCGACAGCGAGCGCCATGCCGCCAAGGGTCATCGTGTTGATGGTCTGGCCGAGAGCCGTGAGCACCGCGATCGAAGTCAGGATCGATAGCGGGATTGCGACCATAACCACGAGCGTCGAACGCCACGAGCCGAGGAAGATCAGGATCATCAAGGCGGTCAGCCCAGCAGCAATCGCGCCTTCCTGCATCACGCTGTCGATCGCATTTTGCACGAACACCGACTGGTCGAACATCAGCTTTATGTCCATGCCTGGCGGTGCGGCCTTCCGGATCTCCGGCAGCGCCGCCTTCACCCGATTGACCACATCGAGAGTCGACGCGTCGCCGTTCTTGATGATGGTCAACAGGACCGAGCGCTTGCCTTCGGCCCGCACGATGTTCTGTTGCGCTGCCCAACCATCACGGACATGCGCAACGTCCGAGAGATAGATGGTGGTGCCGCCGACCTGTTTGATCGGCAGCCGGTTCAGCGTGTCGATCGACGGCGCCATATTGTTGACGCGCACGATGAACTGCTGGTCGCCCATCTTTGCATCGCCCGACGGCAGGGTCAGGCTCTGGGCGTTGACGGCGTTGACAATATCGTTCGGCGTGATGCCGCGCGCGTTGAGCGCATCGGGGTCGATATCGACCATGATCTGGCGATATTTGCCGCCATAGGGCGTCGGCAGCGTGATGCCCTGGATCGGGGCCAGCGCCTGGCGTATCTGATATATGCCGTAATCGTAAAGCTGCTGCTCGTTCAGCCGGTCAGAACTTAAGCTAAGCTGCAGCACAGGCACGGACGACGCATTATACTGAAC
>JBAUNU010000450.1:0-1525 GCA_049579405.1 Methylocella sp. | reverse complement strand
TGATGACTCTGCACACGGACGAACTCGGCGAACTCCTCGCTCGCGAGCAAGGCAAGCCGTTGGCCGAGGCCAAAGGCGAGATCGTCTACGGTGCCTCATTCGTGGAATGGTTTGCCGAGGAAGCACGGCGCGTCTATGGCGATGTCATCCCGGCGCCGGGCCCGGGCCGTGAAATTCTCGTTTTGAAACAGCCGATCGGGGTTACGGCGGCGATCACGCCGTGGAATTTTCCCAACGCGATGATTACCCGCAAGATCGCCCCGGCGCTCGCCGCCGGCTGCACCTCGGTCGTCAAGCCGGCGGCGGAGACCCCGCTGTCGGCACTGGCGCTAGGCGTTCTCGCCCAGGCGGCGGGCATTCCAGAGGGCGTGCTCAATATTCTGCCGTCGACGCGGGCAGCCGAGATCGGCCTTGTCCTAACCGGTCATCCTCTCGTGCGGAAGGTATCCTTCACGGGATCGACGGCGGTTGGCAGGATCATCATGCGCCAAAGCGCCGGAACGATTAAAAAACTGTCGCTTGAGCTCGGGGGCAATGCACCGTTCATCGTTTTCGACGATGCCGATCTGGACGCGGCGGTGGCCGGCGCGATCGCCTCAAAATTCCGCAACAGCGGCCAGACCTGCGTCTGTGCCAATCGCTTTTACGTGCAGTCAGGAATTTACGATGTCTTCGCCGGAAAATTGGCCAAGGCGGCCAGCGCCTTGAAAGTCGGTCCCGCCTTCCAGCCCGGCGTCGAACAAGGCCCATTGATCACGCCAAAGGCTTTGGCGAAAGTCGAAGAGCTCGTCGGCGACGCGATAGCCAAGGGCGCGAAGACGGTGCTCGGGGGTGCTCGCCACCCGCTCGGTGGCAATTTCTATGAACCAACCGTTTTGATCGACGTCCCATCCGATGCCCGCCTATTGCGCGAAGAGGTGTTCGGGCCGGTTGCGCCGCTTATTCGTTTCGACACGGAGGAAGAAGCGATCGAACTTGCCAATGCCAGCGAATACGGCCTCGCGAGCTACTTCTATGCCCGCGACCTCGGCCGGGTCTTTCGCGTCGCGCGCGCGATCGAAGCCGGTATCGTTGGCGTCAACGAAGGGATCATATCGACAGCCGAAGCGCCTTTTGGCGGCGTAAAACAATCTGGTGTTGGGCGCGAAGGCTCGCATTATGGAATCGAAGAATATCTCGAGATCAAATATGTCTGCCTCGGCGGGACCCGTTGAGATCGCGTCCTTATCGGAATCTTGCGGTTTCACGCCCTCGAGATTTGGAATTTCACCAGCAAGAACGCTTATGCTTTCATCGCGTTTTGGATCTCGACGGCGGCAACTCTCACTTCGCAGGGGACACCGGGACCAATGCGCCAAAGGGCGACACCGATTGGCGAACGATTTCCGGCGTGGGCGGTAAGATGGAGCCGCTGCGGTCAACAGTCTCATTTCTTGCCGGAGCGGACGGGATACCCATCCCCACAGACCGGACGGGCGGCAGCGGAACCGCCGCGGCCGGACTGGCCGCATGCGCGCGGGCAGGC
>JBAUNU010000449.1:0-6020 GCA_049579405.1 Methylocella sp. | reverse complement strand
CGACGCCGGCCATGCCGCGCCGCGGGCGCGCCACGAGGAACTGGAGCAGTTGCTTCTCGCCGCGCCCGCCACCAGCTGGGTTGAAGCCGTGGCCAAGGCCCGTTATCTTCTGATCCTGTTTGCGCAGACGCCGGCCGCCGAAGATCCTAGGCGGGCCAAGCTCATCGCGGATGTTTTCGCCGACTTCAAGCGGCTGCTTGCAGACCCGAAAAACCCGCCGGTCGCGGGTGACGCCGGGCTCGTACCCGCGAGCCTCGTTCAGAGGAGGATTGCGATGGCAAAAGGTCAGCAACGCGGAAACCGCGAAGCCAAGAAACCGAAAAAGGAAAAGCCCAAGGTCGCGGCGGCCGCCCGGGCGGCCGGGCTCAACCCCCTGAAATCGACGGGGGCGAAGGACGATCAAGGCAAGAAGAAATAGCAGGCCGTAACGCGACTTGGCTCACATGCGGCCAGCGCGAGACGGTTCGCGTTGGGCCGGACTCGGCTGTTTTGGGATACCGGCACGGCGGCTCCCGGTTTGGGGTGAGCCGTGGCATCGGGCAAATTTTGAATCCTTCCCGGCCTAACCAGATAGCGTATTGTAGCCCTGGCGTAACTCCGGCCGTGCGCCATTATGCTTCATCAGGAAAAGCGCGGGATGATTTGCGGCCCGCTTGAACTAAGCGAACCGGTATTCCAGGTTTCCGGCAACTGCTTCGATTGTTGGGAGGTAGCGATGAACTCACCATCCATCCCGCCAAAGAGTACCCGCGGCGGTGCGACGGGCGCCGAGGCGATTGCCATAGCCGTGCTCGTAGTTCTCGCCCTTGGTTTCCTTGGCTTCATGGAGTTTAGGAATGTGCTAATCGGCCCTAAGTCGGGCGGCTATGTGAAGCTGAGTGCGCTCGTCGGAGAATGGCAGGCGGCTGGCCGCCCCTGGCGCATCGAGTTTCGAGCGGACAAGACGATTGGCATGAGTTCCGTTGGTTCGGCGGAACCGGATAACATGGAACCAGGGACGTATCGGCTGTGGAGCGAGGGAAATGTCCTGATCAACATGAAGAACGGCCGGGATTTTACGGCAACGTTCAGGGAGCTTACGCCCAACCAGTTTGACCTTGTGGACTCGGAAAACGGGGCGGTGACGGTCTTCGCGAGAGCGCCGTAGCGCTGGTCATCTAGAAACAATCGCCATTCGCCAGCGCTCTCCCCCCGGCCCCGGCCGATCTTTCCCACTCCATCTTATCCTGAAAACCGATTCACTTCCCGTAATTCTCTTTGAGATAATCCCCGATGGTCTTGGCGTCCGCCGGATCGATCGGCGCGCCAAACGCCTCGATCATTTTGGCGACCTCCGCATCCCAATGCGCTGCGTCGAGAAACGGCGAATTCATCTCAATGTAATCGACGCTGTGACAGGCGCCGCAATAGCCCTCGACAACATCCACGCCCGGCGCCTGCTTGAGGTGCACGGCCGATTCATCGGCACTGGCGGAAGCCGGGACAAGGGCCAGCGCGGCAAAAATCGCAATCCACCACATGGGTTTTTCCTCAAGCAACATCGATTGTCACCGTTTGCGCGACATTGTTATTGTAGCCTGCGGGGTTTTGGATCAGCTCCTGGGTCTGGATTTGGCCGATCTTGTTGGCGGCGCGGACCGCGAGCGACAATTTTCCACGCCGCTTGGGGATAAACTCATGGCTCCACGCGCGAAAAGCGAATTTGCCGGGATCTTCTCCAAGCGACGCTTCCGTCCAGCTGTTGCCATTGTCGGCCGAGATTTCGACGGAACGGATGCCATAGCCGCCGTCCCAGGCGATTCCGCTTATGGCCGTCTTGTGTCCCGCCTTGATGCGCGCCCCGTCGACCGGGTTTGTGATGAGCGAATTCACGACGATCTCGGTGATCGGCGTAGTGACGGCCGTCTCCTGCGAAATGAACCGCGCCACCAAAGGGAATTTCCCGACGGGAATCCGGTAGGCCGTCTTCATCCAGAAGCCATCGAAGGGCCTGGTCACGGCCGTGATGCTGGTAATGTGCTTCACCCAATAGGTCGCGGTCCAGCCGGGCACGACGATCCGCGCCGGAAAGCCGTTCCAATGCGGCAGCGGCTCGCCATTCATCTCATAGGCGACGAGCGTCGTCTCCTCGATGGCTTTCCATACAGGAAGGCTCTTTACGAAATCCGGCGTCTTGTCGAGAACCGGGCCGTCTGCGCCGTCGAACACAACTTCGACCGCCTCCTTATTGAGTCCAACCAAGTCGAGCACGTCCTTGAGGCGGGCGCCCTTCCAGCGCGCGCAACCCATCGCGCCATGGCCCCATTGGACGCCGGCGACATGGGGCTGAAACAATCCGCGGAGATTTCCCGCGCATTGGCAGACCGCGGTGACTTCGAAGGCGGGCAGCCTCTTCAAGTCATCGAATCCGATTTGCAGATCGCTGTTGGCGCCCTCTCCGCCCAAATTCAGTTTCCACGCACCGGCGTCGATTTGCGGAATGTCCGCGAGATGATAGCGGACGAAAAATTCGTCGTTGGGAGTGATGGCGGTGCGCAAATAAGTGAGCGGCGACTCGTAATTGGGCGGCCGGTAGGCCAGTTTGATCAGCGGCTTTTTGCCGGGCAGAGTATCAAGAACGGCTTCCGCTCGCGTTCCCGCCGGCAGCAACGGCGATAGGAGAGCCTCGCCGGGCTGCTCTTCGGCGCCGCCTGACCACGCCGGACCAGAACCCGAGGCCGTAAGCGCCAATGCGCCGCCCGCCGCTTCCAGCAAACTTCGTCGAGAGATCATGAGGATTCGTCCTTGGGGTGGCCAGGCGCCATGGGCGGCAGCCGTGGCGAGCAGATGGTGACCATCTTTATGCCGGCTGCTCAAATGATCTTCGCGAAGGCTGCCGCGCCAGCACTTCCAAGCTCCTTCAACCACGGCTTCGGCTTTTCCGCCACGCCAGATGCCACGGCTGCAACAGCATCACATCCACTTCCGAAAATCGCCTCGATATTCCTCACGCGGACCGAGACGCCGTCATTAGCGAGACGGTAGTACACCTGCTTTGCGTTGCGGCGGCTCTGAACAAGTTCCGCGCGACGCAGTCCGGCTAGTTGCTGGCTCAAGGCCGGTTGGCCGATCCCGGTTGCATGATCAATTTCACCGACCGTGCACTCACCGCCGAGGAGACATGACAGGATCATAAGACGCTGAGGCTGGGCGTAGACCTTTAGCCTCTCCGCCACATGGTTGGCGCTCTCACGCGATCGATAGACGGCGCTCATCCACCGCTCCAGGTGCGATAGAACCAGTTCCTTGGAGCGCCCGCCTTCAAGGCCTCGGCGACGCCTTGAGCCGGCGGTAGCAGAAGGTCCCCTCCGGGCCGCCAGCCTTCGGGTGTCATTACCTCGTTGGAGGCCGTGCGTTGCAACGCGGCGACGATACGGATCATCTCGTCGACCGACCGGCCGACGTTCAGCGGATACCATGTCAGAGCGCGGATTGTCCCACTCGGATCGATGAAATAACTCGCCCGGACAGCGGCCGAATCCTGCGCCGCCTCGTCCAGCATGCCGTAAGCGCGGCCGATCACCATCGACGGGTCCTCGACGATCGGGAACGACACGGTGACGTCGAACATCTCCTGGATCGCCCTGACCCAGGCGACGTGCGCGTAAAGGCTGTCGACCGAAAGGCCGAGCAGGGAGCACTTCATCGCCTCGAACTGCGAGACGGCGCGCGCCAACGCCACGAACTCACTGGTACATACCGGCGTGAAATCAGCTGGGTGAGAGAAGAATACGAGCCAGCGGCCTCGATACTGGTCGAGACTTACCTCGCCCAAGGTCGCGCGCGCCCGGAACAGCGGCGCGGTGTCCCCGATCCGGAGCGATCGCGGCGCGGCAATGCGGGCTCCTTCAGTTGTTTCCGTTGCCATGCCCGATCCTTTGGCGCCTTGGGCCCATTGACATAACCGTGTGTATATGATTTCATAATTTATGCAAGTATGAAATCGAAATCTCGGGAGAAGCCCATCTTGGACGCAAATCTGGCCCTGGCGATTGAGCAGGTGCACGCCGCGGCGGCTGGAACCGGCGCTAAGTTGGCCGTCGAGAGCTTTTTCCACGAGCCGACGAATACCGTGAGCTACGTCGTCCATGATCCGGTGAGCAGGCGAGGCGCCGTGATCGACAGCGTCCTCGACTTCGACGCCGCCGCGGGCAGGACCTCGAACGCCGCCGCCGACGCCGTGATCGCCCATGCGGGACGCGAACGGCTGACAATCGATTGGCTTCTCGAAACGCACGCGCACGCCGATCACCTATCGGCCGCGCCTTACACCCAGAAAAAACTGGGCGGGAAGCTCGCCATTGGGCGCGAGATCATCACCGTCCAGAAGGTGTTCGGAAAGATCTTCAACGCCGGGACCGGGTTTGCGCGCGACGGCTCGGAATTTGACCGGCTCTTCGACGATGGCGACCGGTTTTCGATTGGCGCCATCCCGGCGATCGCGCTGCATGTGCCCGGTCACACGCCGGCGGACATGGCCTATGTGATCGGCGGCGTCGTCTTTACCGGCGATACGCTGTTCATGCCTGACTATGGCACCGCGCGCGCCGACTTCCCCGGCGGTGACGCGCGGCAACTCTACCGATCGATCCGCCGTCTGCTGTCCCTGCCTGACGAGACCAGGCTTTTCTTATGTCACGACTACAGGGCGCCGGGCCGGGACGCCTTCGCGTGGGAAACCACGGTCGGCGCCGAGCGAACGGGAAACGTTCACGTCCATGACGGAGTGAGCGAAGAGGATTTCGTCACCATGCGCAAGCGTCGCGATGCCACGCTTAACATGCCGACGCTCATCATTCCCTCCGTGCAAATCAACATGCGTGCCGGGCAGCTTCCGCCCGCCGAAGACAATGGCGTCACTTATCTCAAGGTTCCAGTGAACCTTCTTTAAGCCTTCAACAGGAGAGACCACGACAAAAAATGCCGGCGGCATCGACCGCGCGGCGCGCATCAAAATGCGATTGCTGCTCAGAGAGAGCGCATGAACCATGCAAAAGGGAGCGAAAAATGTCCAGCACACCGGCGCGGGCGAACCGCGAACTTCATGGTGTCGTGATCGCCGGAGGCGGATCCGCCGGAATTGCGACGGCGGCGAGCCTGGTCAAGCGGCGGCCTCGCACTTATCTTGGTCGCAACCGCGCGCTTCGTCTTGACCGGGCGATTGCTCGATGACCCTGAGCTGCATACCTCCAGCGGCGTACGCGCCGGGCTGATCTTATCGCTAGTGTTGGTGCTGCTTGTCGCCGGTTTCAGCACTTATCTCGTGCACGTCTGATACCTTGGCGCTATCGCCGGAGGCGGATAACTCACCGGCCGCGCGGATGCGCGGAGCGGTAGGCTTCGAGAAGCCTTGCGCTATCCACGGCGGTGTAGATTTGGGTCGTCGAAAGCGAGGCATGGCCCAACAGCTCCTGGATCGCGCGGAGATCGCCGCCGCGCTCCAAAAGATGGGTGGCGAAGGAATGGCGCAGCGCATGCGGCGTCGCGCCATCTGGAAGCCCGAGGGCGCCGCGCAAGCGCGCGACCGCGAGTTGGATGACCCTCGGGCCAAGCGGCCCGCCCTTGGCGCCGGTGAATAATGGTTTCTCCGGCGCGAGCCGATAAGGGCAAAGCGCGATGTAAGCTTCGATTGCTTGGCCAACCGGCGCGATAATGGGCACGCCGCGGGTCTTTTGGCCCTTGCCGGTGACCGTCAGAACGTCGCGCGCGCCAACCGGCGCCTCGAAGCGCTTGATCGCCAAGGCCTCCGAAATGCGCAGGCCCGCGCCATAGAGCAGGCTCAAAACCGCGGCGTCGCGCGCGATGATCCATTGGGGCCGGTTTTCTCCGGCCCGAGCGTCCACCCGAACCACCTGGCGTGCCGCATCGATGCTCAATGGCCTTGGCAGGCCGCGCTTGATCCTTGGCGGGCGCAGCGCCGCGAAGGCGAGCGCCTTGCCCTTGCCATTGCGTTCAAGATAGCGCGCGAAGGAACGCAGGCC
>JBAUNU010000448.1:0-3866 GCA_049579405.1 Methylocella sp. | reverse complement strand
GGGCGGGCTGCGGCCGTTCAAGATCTTCCTCGGCCGCGCGACCCGTCCGCTGCGCTGGTTCCTGGCGGGGCGGCATGTCGGGCTGGGCGGCACGTCCAGTTTCTCCGGGCTGCTGGATGAATGGGCGAATCCGTGGCGGCCGGGACAGGTGCTGCTCGGCGCATCGCTCTTCGACCCGAAATGGATCGTTGGATTCAGCGATGACCGCCATGTCTGCACCATAGCGACAAACCGGGCGGGCAAGGGCCGGTCGGTCATCATTCCGAATCTCATCACATGGCGGGGCTCCGTGCTGGTCATCGACCCGAAAGGTCAGAATGCCCTTGTCACCGCTTTGGCGCGCGGCAAGGGCGGAGCGGGCCTGACGCATCCGCTCGGGCAGACGGTGCGGGTACTCGATCCGTTGGGCGAAATCCGCGACCCCCGGCTGCAGGACTGCAAGGCGCGCTTCAATCCTGTAGCCGGTCTCGATCCGCGCGCTGACGACTATGCGGAGCGCGTCGAGCTGATCGCGGACGCTCTGGTCGTTCCCGATACAAAAGGGAAGGACAATTTCTGGGATACGTCAGCCAGAGTCATCATCAGCGGTCTGATCGATTACGTTGTGATGAGTCCGGACATTCCGAAGGAGGACAAGCATCTCGGCACGGTACGAGATCTTCTGATTCATCCGGATGGCCCGCCGCTCGAAAGCGATCCAAAAGCCGATCCGCCTTTCCGGGGCATGTCGGAAATGGGCGGGCTGGCGCAGGCGGCCGCGTCGCTGGTCCTGCAAGCCGGCAAGAATGCCAAGGGCGATGTCATCGCCACAGCCATCTCGCATACGAAATGGCTGGACAGCACGGGCATGCGCCGAACCCTCGGCGCGTCGGATTTCAGCCTGCATGATCTGAACAACGGCGCGACCACGATCTATCTGGTGCTGCCGCCGCAATATCTGGACATCCACGGGCGGTTCCTCCGGCTGTTCGTCAATCTTGCCCTGCAGGCGGCCGCCGAAGGGCGCAAGGGCAGGCACGCGACGCTGTTCCTGCTCGATGAATTCTACGCCCTCGGCCGTCTCCAGCAATTGGCGAAGGCCGCAGGCCTGATGGCGGGCTACGGCGTCAAATTGTGGCCGATCCTTCAGAACCTGGCGCAGGTTCAGGAACTGTACCCCCAGAACTGGGAAACGTTCATGGGCAATGCCGGCATGTGGCAGGCCTTCGCCATGAACGATCAGACCACGGCACGATACCTGTCCGAGCGCCTCGGCAAGCGGGTTCTCTGGCGCAGGATGCGCGGGCCTGAAGGGTATGACTGGGAACTGGCGGGAACCGCCAATTTGCGGGACGCGCAGGAACTCGCCAGGGCGACAAGCCGGGCCAGTGGAAACATGGCCGTGTTCACGGAGACGGGCGAGGCGTTTCTGCTGCGACGGACGCCTTACGACAAGCTCTTCCCGCGCGGGCGCTACATGCCCGATCCTTTCGAGAGCGGAGGGTCGCAATGACGTCCTCACTGCCGCAGGGCATGGAGCTCTGGCAGCTGTGCAAGCTTATCGGCGACGCCGTCGCCCTGTACGCGCTGTTCGTGTTGATGCTCGCCGCGATACGTGCCGGATGGGCGTTGTTGAAGCGGCTGACCTGCCTGTCGGTGCGGGCCGCTTGCATTGCAGGCGAAGCGCTCGGAGTCGCGGCGGCATGGCCCTTTGAAGTTGCGCTCGACCAGTCTGAAAAATGGGTCGCCTTCGGCGCCGAGTGGCGCGCGCAGCGAAAGATCTGGCGGGCCGAATTCCGCAACGTGATGCCGTGGGATGAATTTCGCCGGCAAGTGACCGGACAGACCAAGCCCAAACGCGATGACTATACGGATGCGTTGAGCCTGTTCGGTCTCGCGCAACCCTTTACCCGGCAGGACATGGACGCGCGGTTCCGGCGCATCATGCAGGGCGTCCATCCCGACACGGGCGGTTCCGAATATCTGGCGCAGCTGGTCACAGCCGCGCGCGCCCTCATTCTCAAGCGAAAAGGATGGAAGAAATGAACCACAAATCTGAACTGACGATCATTCGGGAACAGCAGCTCGCAAAACTGCGCGAAGCGACAGGCACCCCTGAGCGTTTCGTGTTGGATTTTGCCTGCGCCCTGCATGACCGCGCCTTTCGCGTGACGTTCGCCCGTTTTGCACCGGCACAGCGCTTCCGGTGCGAGAGCGTCGACAAGTCCGAATCGGGTCAGGCGACGACGATGGCGCGGTTACAGGGGCTTTTGCGTCCGGCAGAAGCGCTCCGGGTCCGGACCGAGGATGTAGATGTCTCGACGGTATCCTGCGCCTGGTGCGCGGCTGCGTCGGGTTGGACGCTCTGCGCCAAATGCAAAACGCTGACCTGCGGCGCCCGCAGCTCCGGCCGTTCTTTCACCTGCCGGGACAGCTGCGGCGCGCAATTCCAGACAGCCCCGCTGGATGCGTTTGATGCGGCTCGGCAGGGTGCGACGGCTACGCAACTCGCGATCGGGCACAGCCAGACGCCGCTACCCGGAAAGGGGCTGCGAAAATGACCGGCGGGGTATTCAAGAAGGACGATACCGCGCCCCTGCAGGCGAAAGAAAAGCCGCGCCTGAAATGGCCGGCCTATGCCTGGATTGCGTTTGTGGGACTGGCCAATTTGGGCCGGATCGTCTCGGATCGGCGGCCCGACGATGGTGAGATCATCGGCGCGTATATCACTTTAGCGCTGATCGTCGCGATCCTGATTTTCAGGATGTGGCGCCGGATGAAACCGCATCGAAACGGCGCGTCCGGAGTGCTCGGCGAGACCGAACAAAAGGAATAGCCATGAAAATCGGTGGAGCGGTTGCGGTGCTGGGAATTGGCATGGCGGCGTCGCAGATCGGCACGCCGCATCTGCTGACGACCTATGAATGCGACACCGACGGGCGAAAATGCGTCCGCTACACGCAATGCTTTTACATCGGGATGCAGGGCTGGCGGAAATTCTACCCGGGAGTGGCTCCTGCCGGGGACTGCCCGGGCGTGAAGTTCTTTGCGCTTGATTGGCCGCCGTTCATCTGGCGCAAGGGCTGAATGGCCGGAAAGAGGCGGACAACGAGAAAGGCCGAAGCCCGGCTCCGGGCTTCGGCGATGCCGATAAGAAAAAGAAGGGGCTGTTAAGCCCCCACCTCCTCTTGCTTCGGTGCCCGGAGAACGATGCGGCCGCCTGTAGTCGGGAAGAGATCGAGGTGCAGGCTCAGACCGTCGCCGTCCTCGTGCTCCCAGGCCGCGCCGACGCGGTTCCAGAACTTGCTTTCCCCGCGTTCCACGACGGCCCAGGCGATCAGTGCCGGGGGTTTGGTTTCGCGTTGCGGTGCTTTCTTCGTGTTTTTTCCGTAAGCCATTGTCTTGCTCCTTCAGTTGAGGGCTGACCCCTTGCCAGCCGTGCCTTTCCGTCAGCGGGGCGCATAGGACCGGGCGCAAGCACTTGTTTGGGGGGACCGTCTTCGGGGGAGCCAAAGAAGTGCTTGCGGCCATAGGGCCGCGTTCCGATAGGTTTGGCACTCTAGGGCTGGCGAGGGGATTAAGCCCGGTGATGGAGCGGCGGCGGGCATACCGGAGCAACACGGGAAGCGCTGCACTCGGTCGTGAAACTCAACGCCCGCAAACGGCTGGCATCGAAGACAGCGGGGGGGGATCGTTCTGGCCTGCATCTGCGTGGTGCCAGGCATGGGACTGGACGGCGCGGGGTGTGCTTGCGCTTGGCCTGCGGATCACAGCGGTTTTTGCCGTGTTCCGGGCCGGGAAAAAGGAGGAAGGGGCTTAACAGCCCTGTGGCGTGGCCATACGCACTTCGGCGGACAACGGGGGGCAAGGAGCGCCGCGCGGCCTGA
>JBAUNU010000447.1:0-9690 GCA_049579405.1 Methylocella sp. | reverse complement strand
GCTGCGCTTTCACATCCATCCGAACGTGCGCCTAAAGCGGGTTCGCGAGGGCCGTGCCGTGCTTTGTATCTTGCCGAATGGGAGACGATGGCTTTTCGAGACAACGGCCGGGCAGGCAGTCGTCGAGGAAAGCATTTTTTTCGCGGCGCCGGATGGGCCGCGCAGTTGCGCCCAGATCGTCATCCACGGTGAAACCGGAGCCGGCATGGTTGTCGAATGGCGCTTTCGCCACGTCGAGCGGAAACCGCCGCGAAACGAAGTTTGAAGGCTGCTTTGCCCTCCGCTCCGCACGTCCGCCTGGGCGCTCTTCACCAAACGATCATCCGTCAGCCCGGGTTTTTGATCTCCAAGGTCTCTTATTGACGCTGGCTTTGGCAAAGTTGGTGGACCCTTGAGAGACGCTACGTTTCAGCAACCGTTCCAGCCTATTCGATAAGACGGCAGGATGCAGGAAAGATAAATCCGGCTTGCCCGCGATGGCGTTCGACGCGGCCTGCGAGCCGAGCTCCATCGTGCAGGCCGCGGCGCATTTCAACCATTCGGCGAAGTCCGCGGGATCCTTTGCCGCATCGCTCGCCAGCTGGAAACCCGCCTGCGCGGCGTCGACGCCTTGGCCTGCCCACCCGCGCGGGCCGCTGAACGCCATGGTCACCGCCCTACTGGCGAGCGACCGGGCCGCCTCGCCGATGGTGCCGCCAACTACCTTGAATGCGTCGCGCGCCGGTAACAGCCCTGCAAAAATTCCCGATACGGTGCGCGCAGTGTTGGCATCCTTGTGGGCGCGCTGCGCCAAAATCTTCGATGCCCCGATCCACAGCGGGGTGAGCGCCCGGTTGCTGATGAGCTGCACGATAAACCGGGCCAGAGCCATGTCGTAGCGCATTTCGCTCTCGACACGCGCCGCGAAAGGCGCCAGCGCCCGCGCGGAAAAATCATTTTCGCGCAGACATGTTGCCAGAGTTTCGGCCGCCCAGCGGGCACTTAGTAGAGCATATTGGATGCCCTCGCCGTTGAGCGGATTGATCAGACTCGCCGCGTCGCCGATGAGCATGACGCGATCGGACACGACTGGGAGCCGATGGTTGTAGGTGATCAACGGCCAGCCCACGATCTTGCCGCGCAGGCGGGCATTGCGCAGGCGCGCCGCGAGGGCCGCATCGTCGCGCATCAAGCGACGCAACATAGCAGCGGGAGTCAGGTTGTGGGCGGGCCAGGTTTCGAGCGCCAAGCCGAGTCCGACATTCGCCTCGCCATTGCCGGTGGGGAACAACCAGGAGAAACCCGGATAGCAGCGGCGGTCGAAATAGAGGTCGAGCTGGTCGTCAGGCCCCTCGACATTGTCGAAGTAGGCCCGCGAGGCGATGAACCGGTCGCGCCGCGGCGGCGCCGATCCGCGCATGAGCCGCGCCACCGTCGAACTGCTGCCGTCGGCACCGATCAGCAGGCGGCAGCGCAACGTGAGGTGGCCGTTCGAATTAGCCGCCTCCACGGCGACCGCGTCGCGGCCGGTTTTGAAACCTGCTACCGAGTACCCCTCCATCATCCGGGCACCGGCGCTCAGCGCGGCATCGACGATGAATTTGTCGAGCGCGAGCCGTGGAATCACCCGGCCATGGGAAGGCATGCCCTCAATTTCCGGGAAAGGCCGGGAGATCAGCTCATGGCCGTCTATATAAATCGCGGCGTGGCGCGCGATATTGGTCCGCGCGTACCCGTCCATCCGCGATATGCCGAGGCTGTCAAGCTCGACCAGGGCGGACGGGCCGACAAAATCGCCGCACACTTTGTCGCGTGGAAAGGTCACCCGATCGAGAAGGGCAACCGACGCTCCCGAACGTGCCAGATGGCACGCTGCCGCGGCCCCTGCCGGCCCGGCACCAGCGATGATCACGTCCGCGTCGTAACTTGGCTTCACCGCGACATAGGTCATTGAATTTTATTCTACCGCATATCGCGGACATGGGCGAGGGCGAATGTTATCGAAGCCACGTATGCCATGACATTCACGCCGCGAAAAAGGAAGGTGGATTATTCAGCTAGCTGGCAGCGCCGGCCGGAAGGTGAAGATGACCTGCGTGGCGGCAAGGATCGCGCGCTAGCTTAAAGCGAAATGCCTTCAGCCCCCGGATAGCTGCAACGCCATTTCACGACTCTCCGGCCGGGATGGCTATTTGCCCATTCGGCAATCGCGGGCGGCGCCTGCGACATGCATTGCACGAGAGAGCCGTCGTCAACGAACGAAAGATGCCGCTCCTCGCACGAGGCGGGCTCCGTCAGAGTGCAAACCGTGAGAATCAGTTCAACGAAACCCATCGCCGGCTCCTTAGATAAAGCAGATTTTCGCGTCATATTGCGCTCGTTTCCTTACGGCGGCGAGCGCATTATCGCGATCCCAGCACGGCCTCTAAGCGACGGCCATTTCCGGAATTGACGGTTAACTTTTTTTATAATCGATGTACGAAAAACGCTGATCCGAGGGGGTCCCCTCCAGAGCGCCGCCAGCCTTGCCGGGCTGCCAAAGCACGACCTCCTCGATCTTTTTCGCGAGTTCGAAATCCTTGTCCGTGATCCCCTTGGCGGCATGGTTTTGGAGGCGGACTTCGACCCAAGCGTAAGAGGCGGTGAGATCGGGATGGTGCCAAGCGGCCTCGGCCAGGTGACCAACCGTGTTGATCACCATCAGCGTGCCTTTCCAGCTTGTCGTCCGATACGTGCGGCGAATCCAACCTCCTTCAAAGACCCAGCGCGGCAATTCTTGTTCGAGGCGCGCCTTGATCTCGGCTTCGCTATAGGTTTTTTCCCTGGCAACTTCGCTCATTGTCAAAATCCAATCCTTGCTGGCGTGGCGCCGTTCCTTCGCGTGCACGGCCATTCTACTATGAATCATGAAAAGACACGACATCCGGATTTTTCGCCGTGCCTGGCCACGGCCTCCCGGCCAGTTGTCTTTCACCCGCCGCGAAAACATGTTTTACAGGGCTGCGCACTGGACGGGAGAAGAGATGCTCGGTTCGAGACCAGCCGCTTGGCGCCGCCCGTGGCGGGAAGCCGCTTTGTGGCTGACAGCGCTGACAGTCACGTTTGGGGCTGGTTCGGCTGTCGGGGCCGAGTCAAAAGCGGAGTCCCCGGAGCGGAACTGGCCTTGCCGGCAAATTTTGGTTGGGCGGCTGGCCTTGGCCGCGGTATGGTCCGGCCCCTCGATCGAGGGCCTGGCCTGGCGCAACGATCAGGCCGTCGCCGATATCGTGGCAAGGCTCGCGGCGCGGCGCACTCCGCTCGAAGAAGCGGAACGCGCGATCGAGGACTTTGCCCAATCGCAGGGAGCCAGCAAGACCAAGAAGCTGGTTTCCGTTTTCGCCGGCCTATTTGAAACGCTTAACGACGAACGCACGCAAGTGATCGAAGGGCTGCTTCGCTTCGGCGCAAAACAGAAGGAACTTGCCGAAAGAATACGCGCCGAGAACGCCTTGCCGCGCGAAGGGCCGGGCAAGGAGCAGCCGCAGGCAAACAGGCAAGACGCGGAGACCGTTGCACGGGACCTGCAGTGGGACTTGCGCGTTTTCGATGAACGGCGCCAGTCGCTCACCTATGTGTGCGAGACGCCGGCGCTCATCGAACAACGGCTTTTCGCGCTCGCTAGGATCATTCAACGCAGCCTGGAATGACCGGGCATCCAGGTCCCGATCCCGCGCAAGGCTAGCCGATGTCCCCTCTCATTGTTGGGCGAGGGGGGCGTTGTTCTCGTCGAGAAGAGGCACGCCGTACGACGCTAAAATCCTGACGATCTCGGCTTGGTTCTCGGCGATGAGCTTGTTCAAGAGGCGTTTCCAGTCCTGATCGGAATGGCGCACCCCCATTCCGATTCGAAAGATCATGCGCGGTCCGGACGCTTCCTTGACGAGCGGGGTGACCTTCATCGAGATTTGGGAGTGCTTCGCGAGATAGCCGGCGATCGGGCCCCAAAGGATGGCGGCATCGATGCGGCCGCCTTCGAGATCCGAGATCACCGCCGAGGCCGGCGCGTCAAACCGCGTGTCGACCACGAGCGGATAGGATTTGACGTTCTCCAAAAGCCCATTGACCGCGAGATTGGTCGCCGGAGGCGTGCCCGCCACGATGCCGATGCGCTTTCCTTGCAAATGGGGATCTTCAAGGCTGTCAATCGTTTCGAGACCGGCTCCCTGCTTCGAAACCAGGGCATAACTCGTCCGGTAATAGGGATTTGTTCCTTGAACGATCTCGTCTCCTTGCGGCATCCCCATGATCACGTCGCAACGATGTGCATTCAGCGTATTACGCACGAAGCCGGTGGCGCCGGGGTAATATTCATAGGCGAGCGTCTTGGCGAGCTTTTGCGCAAGGAGCGCGGCGATTTTGTTCTCAAACCCCTCGCCAGCCTCGTTCGAGAACGGCAGATTCCGGGGGTCGGCGCAGACCCGCAATACCTTCGGATCGACAAGTTCGATCGAACCCTCTTCTCCGGTTTGCGCCGATACGGTCGCGGCGCCGAAAAGCACCGGAAAAATGAAAGCAAATGCAATGATCGCGGCCCGGAATGGCATGGGTTTTATAGCTAGTTATCCTCGCCCATACATGCCTTCTCCGCCGCGGCCGCCGCCGGTGGCTTCGCTTCGTGTTTTTCCGGCTTTTCGCGGCCTAAAGCATCGACCGATCGCGCGCGGAGATAAACATAGATATCATCGATGTAGCACATGACGTTTTTGTTGTCGCCGAACGCCGGCATCACCTTGTTTTGGCCGGCGCCAAGATCCTGCTTGCCTCCCACGACAATCCCATAAAATTCCGCATAGTTTAGTCGTTTCAGCGAATCCTTCAGAGACGGCGCATAACTCGAGCCTTCGCCACCGGGACCGTGACAGACGTAGCAATCGCCGTAGCGGCGGTTTCCGGAATAGGTATACCAATCCACCGTTCCGTCCGGCTTTATGTTGAAGGTGGGGTCTCCCCTTGCATCGACATATTTGCCTTTGTCGTCCTGCTTGACCGCCTTGGGATCTCCCGGGGCCTCGGCCATCGCCGCGGTCCCGAACGTTAAAGGCAAGGCGAGGGAAAAGGCCCGCAGCAAGGGGGTGATCTCCACGAGACGATCCTTGTTCGAGAATAAATGCGCACCCCGTAAAAGGCCCGGCGCGATTGAGCGCCGGGCGTCTTGCGTTTGGCTAGGCCATGCCGAAAGCTAGAACGCCGGCGGCAGGGCAAAAACCGTCAACTGACCGCCGAGCGCCGTGTAGTTGGAGAGCGCGGCATAGCCGCCGACCGCGCCAAGGCCCTCGGTCGGCTTTGTCAAGCCGGCCGCGAGACCAATGCCCGCCCAGCCGCCGACACCGGAAAGCACCGCGACATATTGCTTGCCATTATGTTCATAGGTTGAGACGTTGCCAATGATGCCAGAAGGCGTCTTGAACGCGTAGAGCTCGTCGCCGGTCCTTGCGTCCACCGCTTTCAAATAGCCCTCAAGCGTGCCATAGAAGACCAAATTCCCGGCGGTCGCCAGCGCCCCCGACCAGACGGAGAATAGCTCTTTTTTCTGCCAGACGATCTTCCCGGTCTTGGCGTCCCAGGCGGTGAAATTGCCCATGTTGGGCTCGCCCGGCGGCGGGTACATGGACAAAGTCGCCCCGACATAGGGCTGCCCGGCCGTATAGCTCACGTGGAAGGGCTCATAATCCATGCAGACGTGATTGGCCGGAATATAGAAGAGACCGGTGTCAGGCGAATAGGCGGCCGGCTGTTCGTCCTTCGAACCAAGTGCCGCCGGACAGACCCCTTGCGAGTTCACGTCTTCGCCATTTTGCTCGGTCGAATATTTCTTCACGACCAACGGGCGTCCATAGGTCTTGGAGTTTTTGTCAAGATCGACTTTGGTTGCCCAATTGACCGCCGGATCGAATTTCTCCGCGACCAGCGGCTCGCCGGTTTCGCGGTCGATTGTATAGCCGAAGCCGTTGCGATCGAAATGCACCAAAACCTTGCGCATTTCCTGGTTGACCAGGATCACCTCGTTGATGGCGTCGTAATCCCATTCATCGTGCGGCGTCAGCTGGTAGACCCATTTGGCGACGCCGGTATCCGCATCGCGCGCCCAGATCGTCATCGACCAGCGATTGTCGCCCGGCCGCTGCTTGGGGTTCCAGGTCGAAGGGTTGCCAGAGCCGTAGTAAACGAGGTTCAATTCCGGGTCATAGGAATACCAGCCCCAGGTCGTTCCGCCGCCGATCCTCCACTGATCGCCTTTCCAGGTGTTGGTTCCCGAATCCGGACCGACCGGCTTGCCGAGACTCGTCGTCCTTTCCGGATCGATCAAGGTGTCGGAATCGGGTCCCATCGAATAACCGCGCCAAACACGCTTGCCGGTTTTGAGATCGTAAGCCGTAAGCGAGCCGCGAACGCCGAATTCCCCCCCGGAAATACCGACGAGAACCTTGTCCTTGACAACTTGCGGCGCCGAAGTGCCGGTTTCGCCCTTGGAAGGATCGCCGTTCTTCACGGACCAAACAACCGCCCCGGTTTCCGCTTTGAGCGCGACCAGCGTCGTGTCGGCTTGATACAGGAAAATCTTACCATCGGCATAGGCCACGCCGCGCGTGACAGTATCGCAACACATCACGGGGATGACATTGGGATCTTGTTTGGGTTCATATTTCCAGATGATCTTGCCATCATGATTCAAGTCGAGCGCGTAGACGATGTTCGGGAACGGCGTGCTGATGTACATGACGCTGCCGAGCACCAAGGGCCCCCCCTCGTGACCGCGCAGAACGCCCGTCGAGAAGGTCCACACCGGAACTAGACGTTTGACATTGTCTGAATTGATCTGATCGAGTTTCGAGAAACGGCGATTGGCGTAGTCGCCCGTCGGCATCACCCATTGTTTTGGGTCTTTCGAAAGCTGGATCAATTCATCGTTGGCGAAGGCGGCGCCATTGGCGAGAAGCGCGGCGGCGCCAACACAGAAAAGGAGCAGGAACTTGCGCATGAATTTCCTCCGGACACTCTGTTGGCGCCTGGACGCTCGCGTTCGCGGCGGCGGCGCCTTGTCGTTTCATGTCTTTCCGGCAGGGTGTCAGGACGCCGGCAAGCCAGTAAAGGTTCCCAATAAGGCACTTTTCTCATCAAGCAGTAGCAAGATGCAGCCGCGCTCGTTTTCAATAAGCGCGAGCGGCCACGTCCGCCAGACCGTGAAGCCGGAAACCCAGTCAAGTGTATATCTTGGCGCCGGCACCAATTCAATAGCGATTCGCGTTACGCCTTCAGCTCGAAGCGCGGCGGCCTTCGATAGGGCCTGACGTTTTCGGCCGCGCTCTGAGGGCCGCGCTCTGGAGTAAGAGCGAGCGCGGACCTTATCCCTCATCGACGCGTGGCGAAGGATTGGCCGGCATGGCGCTCCCTATCAGGGAGCCTTCGGACGGCGGACGATTGCCGCGACCACCGCCCATGCTTACGCGGGCCTTGACCCGGCGCTTGCCAACGCGGCCGCCTCATCGGTCCGCGCTCACGTGAGCCGTGGCGCTTGGCGCCCTTGCAATTTTGCGTTGCCTTGCCACCGCCATTTGCGATGGTTGCTTTGCAATCATTTTTTATCGACAACCGCTTCCAGCGCCGCCTCGAAGCTGGCAATATTGCGCGGGTTGGCGCCGAAATCGTAAGGCCCGAAGCGCGCCACCGAGCGGATGTCGATTCGCGTCTGGCCGGCGAGCGGCCTGAGCCTCAACGTGATGTCGGATGGAAAGCCGAGGATAAAGCTGGTGGCGATGGCATCGATATGGCCAAGGCCCGCGCGGCCGCCCGGCGGCCTCTGCTCGACTATCTTCCAGCCGTTTGCCGCCAGCGCCTTCACTGCGGCATCGAACGCTTCCCCCCCGTCGAGATCGAGGAGGATCGGCTGGATCTGCGGATAGGCCTTGATCTGCGCCTTGCGTCTCGCGATCGCGACGCTTGGCGGAGTGGTATCGCCGCGCGCGGCCAAAGCCTCGCGGGAAAGGGAAAAATTTGGCGGATCGGCGATATCGGTCGAGAGATCGGCAAGACGCGGCAGGCGCATCGTTTGCTGCGCGAGGTAGGCCGGGTAGGCCAAAAGCAGGACGGCGAGAACGAGCCCCGCGAGGGCCTGCCCGGCGCCCTTGTGCCCGCTGCGCCAAATGATCGCAAAAGCTAAAAGCGCGCATAAGATGGCGCCGCAGGCAATCACAACCGCCCCGCCGAGGACCGCGATCAGGCCAACGCCCCGCGCGACGCCCAATATGCCGATAACAGCGACGGCAAGCGAAAACACCGCGAGGCGCCGGCTGAGCAAGGCCGCCTTCGAATAGGGCTCCTCGACGATCAGACGGCGCATGACGAAATGTCCTCCTGCGGTCTATTTGCGGGAAAAGGGGCCAAATGGCTACCGCATTCCCGGCAATCCTGCCATGCCGATTTGCGATCCTGGCCGCACTTGAACGGCATTCAGGCACGGCGGGCGCGGCTTCGCCAGGAGTGCTTTGCCCGCCCGCCCCCACGGAACCATCCGGCGCGATCAAAAGCCCGACGCATACGCTATCGATCGAGGTCAATGGCAGACAAGGCCCTATTTGACGTGATGCTGTGGTCGTGTCTCGCCGCTGTCGCCGGTTTGCCGGCCGCCGTGGCTCCGGCGATGCCTGGAGCGGATGGCTTGCCGCGCGGCGTCCAAATCATCGCCGCGAGCTTCGCGCACATTTTAAGGCCCCGCAGTGGGCCTCGCCTTGAGCGCGACGGCGAGGCTTACGTCAAACAATTCGCGGTTGCGGCAAATGCTTGGTGCAAATTATATTGCCCGAACGTTAAGCCGACAAGCGGCGGCTTCGATTCGTGGGGCAGGCGGCCAGGCGGAGCGTATTCGCCAGACATCCACATGTCCGGCCTGAATCAGCTCCGCGTGCTGACGGACGGTCAGTCGTTGCGTTTGGCCTTCAGCTTCTGAAAATAGGCGCCGACTTCCCTCAACGTGACATAACCCTTGTTCGCCGTATCGATTTCTGAAAAGTGGTTAGCCACAAACGGCATGTTGCCGGCCTCGGCCTGTTGCTGCGTCAACTTGCCGTCGTGCGTGGTATTCGCAGCACGAAACTGTTTGATGAAGGCTCCCTTGCGTCCCTCCCCACTACTCTGCGGCGCGATCTGGGTGTCACCGGAGGGAGCGTTTTGGGCGAATGCCGGCACCGCCGTCATGGCGCCGGCCAGCAAACCGGCGACCAGAAGAGTGTGAATGCGTCGCATGGCAAAGTCCCTCTCAAATGATCGACCAAGCGCGCCGGGCCCGACGCCCCATATCTGCCCTCCGCGCGGTCTCTTAACTACGATCGCTGTGGCTATGACAAGGTCATGGTCCAACAAACTCGGGGCGCCAGCGGTTGGGCAGTCGGCTTACAGATCGCATGGGGTCTCTAAATTTGTCAATGGCGGAGACAACCCCGCGCCAGGGCGATCGGGTGAAGAAGCAGGGACAAGCGGCTCTGAGCTGAATCCCTCGAAATCCTCTGATTCGATTTGCGGGGGATTTCGATGGACGGGATTGTGGCTGATTTCGAGGGTTTGGCGGAGACGACTGTTTTTCTTGGGTATTTTGGGCAGAAGGCCCGAGCACGCGAAGGACGCTTGAGAGGGCTAAGGTTGAGAACCCATACAGAGCGTTGATTCCATGATATATTT
>JBAUNU010000446.1:0-4914 GCA_049579405.1 Methylocella sp. | reverse complement strand
CTCCAGGGTTATCTGAACCGACCACCGGCGTGGCCGGCGTCGCGTGAGCTTCCCAAGGATCGACGCCACCCTCCCAAATCCGCATGTGGCCGCGCGGCGACGAGGGGCCATTGTACCCGACTTCGTTCCACGCCGATGGATGAGCGTAGTACGTCTTGACGACCGTCGTGCAGAGCACGCTCTTGAAGAAGCGTCCCGCCGGCAGCCAGGTCCAGGTTGCGCCGGGCGGGTCGCCGTGCTCGATGCGCCGGAGTACCTCATCCTGCGCGGATCCATCGAGATCAACGAAGCACTTGCCATCAAAGAGCGAGCCCGCGGTCTCGTCGATCCCGGCTAGGCCGCACCGCCATGCGTCGCGCTGCGGCGGCATTCCGTCATAACGGTAACCATCGCGCCGGTCCTCGTGCAGTTTCTCGTCGATCCAGGGCACGATCGGGATCCTTTCTACCGCGTCTACCGCGCTTCGATCCGGTTGCGGCACAATCCGCTCAGCGACAGCTTCGAGTATCTTCGCCTCAATGTCGGTGAAGAAACGGATCTCGGGCACGTTGAACAGGCGCTTGCCGACCGCCTCACGGGTCTGATCGTCCCAGTCCGGTGAAGACCATTTATCGAGGACGTCGTAGCCCGCGTAAGGTGAGCGCAAAGGATGGTTCATGAGGCGTCTCCGATTCCCCGAACGGCGCGCTGCCGCAAAACGGGCGCGCGACTTGCCCCCCCGAGAAGGCAGTTGCTAGGGTCATAACAGGCCCGTCGTGACGAGCCCAATCGCGGCGAGGCCAGCAAACAGCGCAGGCGCAAAAGCTGGCGGTCCCTGAAGCCAATTGAACAGCGGGACGTATAAGCCGGCCATCTGCCGGTCGAAGCCGCGCAGATGCATGCCGAGGCCGACGAAGCCGGTGAGGAGCGTCAGCCAAAATAGAGAAACGAGCACGATGAGAGCGACAGGACTGGGCTCCGCCATCATCCAGATGCCGGCGAGCGCGGTGAAAACTGGGGCGGTCAACGGCGCGTACATGAGCGGATTGTTGAACGCACCACGAAAATGCAGAATGCCCGCCTGCAAAATGGCTCCGAACAGGCAGGCGACGATTGTGGCCAGCAATGCGGTCCGGATAGGAAGACCCGCGATGCCGGGAGCGCCCGCCAGTCCCCGTTCGGCGATCAACGCAAATACGCCCATGGCGGTCAGCGCCAGGGGCGCCAGAGGTGGCGCGCCGTACATCAGGGAATTGAGAAGCCACTTGTAGCCGCCGGGCTTCCGGACGATCCCGTAATAGTGATGAAAGCAGAACCCAATCAACCCGGCCGCGATCGCCAGCCAACCGGCTGCGCGCAACGGGACCTCAATCCAGCCGGTGCGCGGCGCGACGACGCCGGCGACCGCGAAGATCACGAGCAAGCCGCCGCTGAGAAAGGGCGCGTACTGCGCGCGATGGATGAAGCCGCGACGGTAATGACCGGCCCAAGCGTCCGCCATCACGAGCAAAGTGAGGAGTGCGACGAGCAGTGCGACCCACTGAAAGGGATTGAGTCCGACAAAGCTGGCGTCCGGCACTGCTATGATCTCCGTGTCGGCTCCTCGGCGGCCGCTCGCTGCGAGACAGCCGATTGGGGAAAGGGTTCCGTGCGGCCGGCCAACTTGCGATAACGGAACTTCACTTCGGCTCCATAGCGATAGACAAGCTCGCCGCCGAGATAGCCCTGCACAACCATCACCAGTATGACGCAGGCCATCGCCGCCAGGTACCACCACGTCGCGCCCGACCCGGCCTGCCACAACTTGCCGCGCCAGATTCCCACCGCGACGAGCAGGCCGAAAAAGATCGGCCCCAAGGCCATGTGGACGCGCAGAAACGACCGTACCTCGCCCTCTTCGATGGGCAATCGGAGCCGCGATTTGACGCCGGTTGCGATGGTGGCCACGGTCACGAAAACGGCGGCGGCCAGCGTCCACCATCCCATCGCAATCAAAGCCTCGAGCCCGAAGAGAACTGCGAGCAGATCGAAGACGAACGCGGTCGCGGTCAGCGCAATCGTGAAGTGCACCAGAATTGGATGCAGTGGCGCCGTAAGCGTGGCGAGGCGTATCGCTTGGCCCAAGCGGGTAACTGTCGCGCCACGGCCGGGTGGCAAAGTCATCGCACTTTCCCGCTTTGGCGTCGCCCATATCGACTGGAGCGTTGCGGTCGCAGATGAGCGGGAAGACAGGGCCCGCGCCGCAGCCGTCGGGCTCGCGCTCGGGCGCCCGGGCATGCCAGGCTGCGAATCAGACCGCGTATCGTTGCGCGTCGGCATGTTTGAACTCGATACCCAAGCCGGGCCGGCTCAGATTTGGGTGGAGCACGCCGTCGACCGGGGACGGCACGCCGTCGAACAGCATGGTTGCGATGCGCACATGGTCGTGGAAATACTCCAGGTGGCGCACGCGCGGGCTGGCGCAACACGGATGAAGGTGCAAAATCGGCGCACAATGGCTCGAAAGCGGCATGGATAGCGCTTCGCACAAGGCGTCGACCCTCAGAAACTCCGTAAAGCCTGCGCAACGCGTCGCATCGGCCTGGAGGACGTCGACCGCGCCCGCTGTCAGCATCCGCCGGAAATAGCGCAGATCGTATCCATACTCGCCAGCGGCGATGTCCATGCCCGGCGGAGCGCGGCCGCGCAGCAGCCGCAATCCCGCCAGATCATCCGACGAGACCGGCTCCTCGAACCAGTTCACGCCGAACTCGCTGAATGCTTCGGCCATGGCGAGCGCCTGCTTTCGGCTGTAGGCCCCATTGGCGTCGACGAAGAGGTCGGTATCGGGTCCGATCGCATCACGGGCCGCGCGGACGCGTTCGATGTCCCGCTCGGGATCCCGGCCGACCTTCATCTTCACGCGCGCGATGCCGTTGTCGGACCAGCCGCCGAGCTGTTGCTGGAGCTTGGCGACAGAATACGAGGTAAAGCCACCGCTGCCATAAACCGGCACGCCGTCGCGGACCGCGCCAAACAGCGTGACCAAAGGCAGGCCCAGGATACGTGCCTTTAGATCCCAGAGCGCCGTATCGACAGCCGCAATGGCCATCGACGCAATGCCGGGGCGGCCCAGATTCCGAATGGCCTGCACCATCGCGACCCAATGGCCCCCCACGGCCATGGCATCGCGACCGCGGACCACTTCAGCCAGCGTGTCCTTGATCAGGGCCGCCGTCGCAGTGTCCGCGTAGCTATATCCAATGCCCGTGTTTCCCGCCGCCTGCGCCTCGACGAGCACCAGCGCGGTGGAATCCCAGGCAAGGGTGCCATCCGATTCCGGGGCATCCGTCGGGATCCTAAAGGCCGACACGGTCAGCCGCTCGACCCGCATGGTGTTGCCGGAGGGCATTGCGTCTAATCTCCGTGCGGGAGGTATTCCTCGACAAACTCCTTGAACGACTGCGTGATGATCCCGCGTTCGTTTGGGTCGCCCTTCCACAGCGTCGACACGAACGCCTTTGCGTTCTTAAGCGAAATATGGGGCGGCAGGGGGGGCACGTCAGGATCGGTATAAGCCTCGAGGACGGCCGGCCGGTCCGCGGCAAAAGCCTCGTCCCAGGCGCTTCCGACTTTGCCGGGGTCGTTGACGAAGATGCCCTTTAAGCCGAGCAACCCGGCGTACTTCGCGTAAGGGAAATCGGGCACGTCCTGCGACGCTTCGAATTTGGGATCGCCGGACATCGCGCGCAGCTCCCATGTCACTTGATTGAGGTCGCGGTTGTTGAGCACCAGCACGATCAGCCGTGGATCGGCCCAACGCTTCCAATATTTGCTGATCGTAATAAGGCCGTTCATACCGTTCATTTGCATCGCGCCATCGCCGACCATGGCGATCGCCACGCGATCCGGATAGGCGAACTTGGCGGCGATCGCATAGGGCACGCCTGGCCCCATCGTCGCCAGATTCCCAGAGAGAGAGGCCAACATTCCGCGCCGGATCTTGACGTCGCGTGCATACCAGTTCGCCGCGGAGCCCGAGTCCGAGGACAGGATGCAATTATCCGGCAGTCGCGGCGACAGCTCCCAGAAAAGGCGCTGCGGATTGAGCGGATTGGCGGTGCTCATGGCGCGCCCCTCGAGCACCTTCCACCAGCGCGCCACGCCCTTCTCGATTTCCTCGCGCCAAGAGCGGTCGGTCTTGCGACGGAGCAGCGGAATTAGCGCCTGCAATGTCGCCGCGCTGTCGCCTTGCAGATTGACCTCCATCGGATAGCGGATGCTCAGCATCTTTCCATCGAGGTCGATCTGAACGCCGCGCGCTTGTCCTTCCTTGGGCAGAAACTCCGAATAGGGAAAGCGCGACCCGATCATGAGAAGGGTGTCACAATCCATCATCATGTCGTAGCTGGGACGCGTGCCGAGCAGCCCGATCGAGCCGGTGACATATGGCAAATCGTCCGGCACCGCCGCCTTTCCAAGGAGCGCCTTGGCGATGCCGGCTCCAAGCAGATCGGCGATGGCGAGAACCTCGTCGGTCGCCTTGAGCGCGCCGGCGCCGGCCAGAATGGCGACCTTCTTGCCGGCATTGAGGGCATCTGCCGCACGGCGCAGGTCCGAATCCTTCGGGATGACCCGAGGCGCCGAATATCCGAGCCCGGAGTGAATGGTCCCGTGAGCGCGCGGCGGCTTCTCGACCGCGTCCATCTCCTGCACGTCATTCGGCAGAATAATGCAGGTCACCGTGCGCTCGGCCTGGGCGATGCGCACCGCACGGTCAACGAGGTGGCGCACTTGATTGGGCGTCGAGGCCATGTGAACGTATTCGCCCGCGACGTCCTTGAACAGCGAAACGAGATCGACTTCCTGCTGGTAGTCACCGCCGAGCGCCGAGAGGCCTTGCTGCCCGACAATGGCGACCACCGGCTGGTGATCGAGCCGCGCATCGTAGAGACC
>JBAUNU010000445.1:0-1743 GCA_049579405.1 Methylocella sp. | reverse complement strand
CCCCTAACCTGCCAAGGTTGGCAAAACCGGCGTCGGCGATATCGCAGTGAGTTTGGCCTGGGCGAAGGGCTCCGGAGTCCGCCGGATCACCGGCCTGCCGTCAAGGCGCCGCCGTTGGCGCCGGACTATCGCCCGCGGCCGCTATTGAAGGTACCGCCTCGCCACGCCAGGGCCAGAAGCTGGGGCGGATCCGGATTAACAACCCGCTTCCCCAGCGCTTAATTATTCGCTGGTTCGAGACCGATAAGGTACCCTGCCGGGGCTGCGGCGGGTTTCCGCAAAACCCCGGCCCGTGAAAATTCCGCTCCCTCTCACTCACGCCGGCTTGTTCGGGGGAACGAGTTTCTGCTTCCCGCCCAAGTGCCAAATCAAGTAAACCGCGGCGAGAAGCGCCACGACCATCGAGGCATAGATTCCGATGTTTTTGCCAAACCCCACGCCCACCGAAAACGGGAACTGCGACACATACGTTTGGCCGTGCGCGTTTTTCACCGTCACGATGCCAATGAATCTGCCAGTCTCGGGAAAGGTGTGCTCGAAGGTCAGCGTGCCCGTCGGGTATTTCTTGGGCAGCACATGGGTGATGGTCACCGGATCGAGGACCTGCGGGCTCCCCAGCTCCGCGTCGGTCAGGAACGGGAGCCCATTCATCTTGATATGGTTCCCCTCATCCTTGATGATGCGGATTTCGGTCAGCATGTCGCGAAGCTCGGTATTTTGCATATCGAGCGCGACAACCATTTGCCCCGGGCTTGGGATATCGTCGCAAAATTCCTCGCGGGAATTTTGCGGCTGGTATCCGGTGAAGAACATGATGTCCGGGCCAATCCGCAAAACGCATCTGTTATCCTGCATGCCCACCCCGCCATGCGCATGGGCGGCGGCGGCGAACAGCACCATGGCCAGGAGCCACGCGGCGATTCCTCGGATCATCATTGATTGAACTCCCATAATATTTCCCCCGCCGGAGCACAAGCGCCAGCGGGGGAAATTATTTACCGCGTTTACCTTTTACAACAACATCTCAGACAGGCATGAAGGTCGGGATCACCGCTCCGCCGACCTCCATCGGGTAGCGTGCTCCGCTCGGCGTGAAGAAGAACAGAACGCCGGCGAACGAGCTATCGACGTCATAGGCCAGACCCGAGAGACGTTCCGTATCCCACCGCGCGTCCTGAATGGTGACCGCGAGGTCCTTGGTCTCGCCAGGCGCGATGGGGGCATTATCGCTCAGCGACAGGCCCCTGTCCGCCAGCAGGTAGTCCGGATATTCCACCTTCGCGGTGTAGACGTCCGGATTCAGGAAGCGGAGGCCGGCGGTGTTAAACTCGCCGATCCGCAGCGGCTCCTTGCCGTTGTTGGTGATCTTGAAATTGGCCACCAACTCACGGCCAGGCACCTTATAGGTTCCGTTCACATACTTGATTGTGATCGGCCCCGAGTTTACTTCATTTTCGAGAGCCTGGATGTTATGGAAGTCACCCGCCTGCAACGGGATGGTGTTTGGATAATTGGTGACCGTGATCGCATAGAAAACGATGACCACGAGCAGAACCGCGAGAAGCGTGAGGGCGCCGACGATGCGCTCCTGAGGCGTAATCAGCTCTTCCGCCTTGCCGGAAGCCACCCACGCAAACCGGCCGATGAAGCCGCGCTTGTTGAACCAATAGAGGATCCACGCGCCGCCGGCGATGATCCAGACGAGATGCCAAAGATAGATCTTGCCTTGCCCATAGTCCTCGA
>JBAUNU010000444.1:0-2052 GCA_049579405.1 Methylocella sp. | reverse complement strand
AGAATGGTGTGGACTTGCTCGCATCGCGGCCGCGAGCTTGGCATTTGCCGATAGCCCAAAACATGCTAATCGAAGGCTGCGGAGGAGCGGGACTGCGCGACGCCGCCGCCTTGCCGCGACCGGAGCCGAAGGGGTAGCCCGCGGAATCGCGCCATGCGTGGAGCGCCAATAGGGATCCTAAGCAATCATATGTCCGGCTCTTTGCGAACGCCGGATGTGCCGAGAAATGTGGTGTTTCGTCCCGGTAGCTCAGCAGGATAGAGCGGCGGTTTCCTAAACCGCAGGTCGGGGGTTCGAGTCCCTTCCGGGACGCCAATAACATCAAAGACTTATGTTATATTTTGTAAGTCAGAAATCGGCCCAGCGCCCTTCAGGTCAGGGGCCTCGCCCGCGCCGCATTGCCAGGCTCTGGGCCGGCACCCTTGATTCCTTAGCGCCAAACGTTAACTATAGTCTATGTCGCGATGTGGCGCAGCTCTACAGCATGCGGCTACATTCAGGAGACATGGCTCACATCCGCGATATAGCCCCGGTCATTTGCCGGGGCTTTCTATTGTGAGGTATGTCATGCCAAGAGGCCCCAAAGGCGAGCGCCGCGTTGTCCCGCCGCCCCGCCGTGTTGCACCAGCCTCACACCAGCTTTTCATTATATCCCGGGCAACATTTCGTCGAAGTTTTGACGAAATGCCGAGTCCAATATCGCTCGCACGGTGACGTCCGCTTTGTTGATGCGCGGAGATATTGAAGCAACCGGACAAAGCAATGATCCATTCATCGCACCGGGATCGCAAGGCCAAGGCCATTGCCGAAGTGCTGGCAATGATCGATGCTGATCTACCACTAGCGCCGCATCGGCCGCGTCCTGTCATCGAGACGGAGAAATCGCTCTTCGAAAGCCCTATCGAATTTATCGAGGCTCGGGAAAAATATTATGCCGAGCGTGCTATGCAAATAAAGAGAAAGAACGATTGATAAGCCCTCATTTCGGCATAGCCTCTCTTCCATTGACGGCCGGGCGCGTGCCGCGGCGCCGCCGCAGCCGCTATCGCGGCATGATAGGCGGAATTGAATTCTTCGCTACTCGCCGCGAATGCGGACGCGCTTACCTTTGCCGACGCGAACATACCAGGCGGATTTGTCACTACGGCAGCGTCGCAATGATGGCAGTGACAGCCGCCAATTGAGCATTCAGAGCCGCCTGCAGTTCCTGGAAGGCGGCTTTGATTTCCGATGGCGTCCCGCAATTGCATTGATCGACGAGCAATGCGACTACGTTGTTGATTTTGTCCGTAATGGTGCCTGTTGCCATTTGACCTCCTATGAATAACCCCTGACAACGGGACTAGATTGGCGCCCCATTGCGAGGAAACGAGCTAAACACGAAAGCTGCTAAAGCGCGAGCTAAAGCTCGCGTCCTCCGGACACATAGGTTACGATTCATGCGTTGGTGACAACAACTATCCGTTCAGAAAAACCGCCGAAGGCGAAAACGGCTTGCAGCTTACTGTAATTCTTAGCCGGAGAGACGCTGCGCGAAGCACCGGCAATACCTCCTCAGGCGAAGCCTGATTGACATGCTGAACTCCCTCCGTGCCTCTGCAGCACACTCTCGTCGATGAAGGCTTTGATCAACCTTGCCCTGACAGCGTTTTCAGCGCGCGCTATGGCGGGCCGCGCCGGGGCGATTTTGCCCGGCCGGGAAAACGCTTTTTTATAGCTGATCTTCTCGCGATGGACGAAGCTCCCGACCGTTCGATAGCTCACCTTGACCGCTTCCTGCCTTTGCAAGAACGCTGTGCCGGCGGCTGTATGAAAAGTAGAGCAGAAGGCCGAGGGCCATCCAAACGATGAACCGTTCCCAGGCGGCGGCGGGGAGCTTTGATAGCAACCAAAGCGAGAATCCGATGCCAGCTAGGGGTATCCAGGGGACGAGTGGCGTCTGGAAGGTGCGCCGTACGCCGGGCCTGGTCCGCCGGAGCACGATGACCGCGAGGCAGATGATCACAAATGCCGAGAGCGTTCCGATGTTCACCAATTCGGCAACCTCCTTGA
>JBAUNU010000443.1:0-2738 GCA_049579405.1 Methylocella sp. | reverse complement strand
CAATCGTGACGTTCGCCGCGATGCGCACGAGATTGCCGATCCTCGTCTGTTCCCCGATGACCGTGTCGCCCACGGCGCCGCAATCGATCGTCGAATTGGCGCCGATCTCCACGCCGTCCTGAATAATGACCCGGCCAACCCCCGGCGCCCAGGGAAGTCCGTGCGGGGCCAGGGCAATGCGAACAAGGCCGAAATCGACACTTGGCTGACCGATGCGCACCCCCGAATGCAAGATAACCCGGTCGCCGATCAGCGCATGGGTAATCGATCCTTGCGGCCCGATCAGGCAATCGCGGCCGATGCGGACATCCGAACCGATGACGCTGTTCGCGCCAACGAGCGAACCGGAACCGATTTCCGCGCGGGGCCCGATGACGACACCCGGATCGACGATCACCTCTTGTTCGAGACGCGCCTCTGGATGAATTGACGCGCCGGGATCGATCCCCGCCGTGCCCACCAAGGACTTTGGCCAGATGGCCTGCGGAAACAGCCGCCGCATGGCGAGCGCAAAGCCGCGAGACGGCTCTTCCACCACCAGCGCCAAAGTCGTCTTTGGCACCTGCGGCGCGTCACCCGGCGTGACGAAGCAGGCGGTAGCGCGGCTTGTCTCCAAAAGCAGGGCGTTCTCTGAAGAAGAGAGAAAGGTGAGCTCACCCGTCCCCGCCTCGTCGAGCGGGGCCACCCCGCTAATGATGGCGGATAGATCGGCGCCGCCGTCAAGAACCGCCGCGCCGGTGCAGGCAACGATGTCGCCGAGCGATATTCTGGCCGCGGGCGGAAAAAAAACCGGTTCGCTCATCTCTCGACGCCAGCAGTATACGCCTCCCGCGAGAGCGATTTGCCATGCCTGGCGCGCGGCCCCGCATCGCGGCGAAATCCGCGAATATCCGGCCAGACGGACGCTTGGTCAGAAAGTGGGGCGAGCGCCGCAAATATCCGGCCGGAGGACGCTTGATCAGAAGGTGGTGCCGCCGGTGAAGCGGAAGAACTGGGTCTGATCGAACTGGCTCTTCGTGATGGCCTTGGCAAAGTCGAACCTTATCGGTCCCAGCGGCGAGGACCAGATGATCGAAGCACCCGCGGAGGTCCGGATCAGGTTAGAGTAGTCGGCGCCGACCGTGATGCAATTGCCTTGCGTGAAGTTCGGGAAGGCGTCGGTTGGAGTGCACACGCCGTTAGAACTGAAATTGGTGCGTCCGGTAAATCCGTACAACGTGCCGGCGTCGGCAAAGATGGCACCCTTCAGGCCGAGATCCCTTGGCAGACCGTAGATCGGGAATTGCGCTTCCAGGCTGCCGCCGAAATATTTGGTGCCGCCGAGCGGGTTGCCCTGGGGGTCGAGGGACCCAATATCGCGCGGGCCGATGCCGAACGGAGCAAACCCGCGCACCAGGCTTGGCCCGAGATTGAAATTGTCGACGATGCGCAATTGGTTTCCGCCGAAACTTTGCAGATCGCCGCCTTGCAGATGCACGAGCCCGACGATCTGATCGTATATCTCGTGATAATAACGGAGATCGCCGGTGGTGCGCACGAAGCGTTCATCACCGCCCGCGCCCGCGACGTCCTGCCGCAATTCGGCGAAGAAGCCGCTAGTCGGATTTTTGTTGTTGTCGAGCGTGCTATAACCAAGCGTGTAGCCGAACATCGAGGTCACGAAGGGGCCCTGTGCTTCCTTGAGCGCCAAGGAGGCCTCCCCGTTCGTCAAGCAGTTGAAAAAGGACTGGGGCTGACCTACGCCCGTGGCCCCCGACAGGACCGGCGTCACCCCCGGAATTGGGTTGGTACAATCGTTGAAGGGTTGGTCGTAAGTGTTGGGAATGGAGATGTCCGTGCGGTAAATCGAGTAACGCGGCGAAAAGGTCAGTTCCTCGGTCACTGGCAAGCCAAGGCGCAGCGTCGCCCCGGTCACGAAGTTATTGTAGAAAGAATATTGAAAGGCGTCGCTTTTCTTCGCGTAGACATCGAAGCCCGCCGCGATCCGGTCGCCGAGGAAATAGGGTTCGGTGAAATTGAATTCGACGCCCCGGCTGTACTGCCCCTCGGAGACCGCAAGGCGCACATATTGGCCGCGGCCCATGAAATTGGTTTCGGTCACCGAGACCTCGGCAATGAAACCTTCCGTGGTCGAATAACCGCCAGATAGCGACAGCGAGCCGGTCGGCTGATCCTCGACATCGACCACCACGATCACCCGGTCGGGCGTCGAACCCGGTTCGTTGGTGATCTTCACCTTCTTAAAATAGCCGAGATTGTTGAGCCTCCGTTCGGCCCGGTCGATGAGCACCCGGTTATAGGCGTCGCCTTCGCCGAGTTCGAACTCCCGCCGGATCACATAGTCGCGCGTTCTGGTGTTGCCGCGCACGACAATGCGTTCGATATAGACGCGCGGCCCTTCGTCGAGGACGAAGGCGATGGTCACGGTATGCGTCGCTGGATCGCGGTCGCCGCGCGGATGCACCTGGGTGAACGGGTAGCCGTGCTTGCCAACCTCCTTGGTCAGCGCATCGACGGTCTTTTGGACCATGTCGCCATTATAGATTTCTCCTGGCGAAAGACGCACGAGCGGGAGCAGCGAAGCTCCGTCGAGGTCCGGCAAATGCGATTCCACATTGACCGCGGCGACCGTGTATTGCACCCCCTCCTCGACGGTGATCGTGACGATATAGCCGCCTTGCGCCGGGTCGAATTGGGCGTCGGAGCCCACGACATGAAAATCGGCATACCCATTCTTG
>JBAUNU010000442.1:0-2220 GCA_049579405.1 Methylocella sp. | reverse complement strand
GCGCCGCGCGCTCGATCTTTGCCGGGATCCTCGATCGCGACCACGGCGCCGTCGCTGCCGCCATTGCCGCGGCCTGCCAGTCGACTCCCGATATCCCGCCGGTCGATGCCGCCTTGGCGGGGGAAGGCGAGCGGTCGGCAAGGCTGTTTTTCGCGGCGGCGGACGAGCACGACGGGACCGGCGCGACGATTTACGCGCTCGACACCACGGAACAGCGGGCTTTGCAAAGTAACTTCGCACAGTCCCAGAAAATGCAAGCGATCGGACAGCTTGCCGGCGGCGTGGCGCATGATTTCAATAATGTCTTGACCGCGATCCTCGGCTATTGCGACCTGCTTCTCGCCAATCACCGGCCGACCGATCCGTCGTTCCGGGACATTAATCAAATTAAGCAAAACGCCAACCGCGCGGCCTCGCTTGTCCGCCAGCTGCTGGCCTTTTCGCGCCGCCAAACGTTGCGGCCGCAGGTCCTGCAATTGGGCGATGTGTTATCCGATCTGCAAATGCTGATGCGCCGGCTTGTCGGCGAAAAAACCGATCTCGAGCTGCGCCACGGCCGCGACCTCTGGCTCGTCGAGGCCGATGTCAACCAGTTCGAGCATGTCCTCGTCAATTTGATCGTCAATGCGCGCGACGCGATGCCGCAAGGCGGCAAGATCATCTTGCGGACCCGCAATGTCGTGGCGGCGGAATGCGCCGGTTTCAACGAGGCATCGCTGGAACCAGGCGATTATGTCGCAATCGAGGTCGAGGATTTCGGCCATGGCATCGCGCCGGAAGTAAAAGACAAAATCTTTGAACCGTTTTTTACCACCAAGGAAGTCGGAAAAGGCACCGGTCTCGGCCTCGCCATGGTGTATGGCATCGTAAAGCAGACCGGCGGCTATGTTTTCTGTTCGAGCACGGCCGGCAAGGGGACGGTTTTTACGATCCTCCTGCCCCGGTATAGCCCGGACGAAACCCATCCAGCCCGTCCTATCGAACAAGCGGCCGCGCCGTCCGCCGATCTCACTGGCCATGGCACGATCCTCCTCGTCGAGGACGAAGAGGCGGTCCGGGCTTTCGGAGCGCGGGCTCTTGCCTCGCGCGGCTATACCGTGTTGCAGGCGGCCTCCGGCAGCGAGGCGTTGCAAATCGCCGAACAAAATGGCGGAAAAATCGATCTCATCGTTTCCGACGTCGTCATGCCGGAGATGGATGGCCCAACCATGTTCGGCGAATTGCGCAAACACGGGGTCAAGGCCAAGGTCATTTTCGTGTCCGGCTATGCCGAGGACGCCTTCGCCAAAAACCTGCCCGAAGGAGAGGATTTCGGCTTTTTGCCAAAACCCTTCAGCCTGAAGCAATTGATCGAAGCGGTGAAAGGCAAGCAGTGAAATTGGACAACTCAATCGAACTACCTTGGATGGTCAGAACCGGCGCCCGGCTACTGTCGGAGCCCGGCCTCCCCGCCTTCTTGGCGCCGTGCCAAAAGGCTGTGGGTGCGGCCGTAGGCGAAATAAATGGCGAGACCGATCACGAACCAAGCGGCAACGCTTAGCCAGGTTTCGCTCGGCAGGCCGAACATCAAAAAGACCGCCGAAGCCACGCCGAGCGGCGCCACGGCGAAGACGGCCGGCGTCTTGAACGGGCGGTGTAATTCCGGATGGGTGATCCGTAAGACGAGAACGCCAAGGCAAACCACGGCAAACGCGAACAGGGTGCCGAGACTCACGAGTTTGCCGACAAGACCGATCGGGAGAAGACCCGCCAGGATCGCGACGCTCACGCCGGTGATCAGCGTCGTGATATAGGGGGTGCGGAACCTTGGATGCACGGTCGCCGCGAAGGGAGGCAGCAGACCGTCGCGCGCCATCGAGTAAAAAATCCGCGGCTGGCCAAGCAACAGCACCAGAATGACCGAACTCAAGCCCAGGATCGCGCCAAGCTTGATGATCGCGGCGAGCCAGCCAAATCCCATGGCGTCGGCGCCGACCGCGATCGGGTCCGGCACGTCCAGCCTGTCGAACGGGACGATGCCGGTGATGACGAGGCTTACCAGGACATAAAGCAAAGTGCAGATCGCGAGCGATCCGAGAATACCAATCGGCATGTCCCGCTGGGGGTTCCTCGCTTCCTGCGCCGCGGTCGACACGGCGTCGAAGCCGATGAAAGCGAAGAACACGACGGCGGCACCGCGCATGATGCCGGTCCAGCCGAACTGACCGAATGTGCCGGTAT
>JBAUNU010000441.1:0-9945 GCA_049579405.1 Methylocella sp. | reverse complement strand
CAGCGATCGGGGGGAAGAGTCCGTTCATTGCTGCTGCGATCGGGTTCGGAGTCCGTGCTCAAAGGCTGCCCGTGCAAATCCCCGCCGCTTGGCGAAGCCCCGCTCGCTTCGCGGAGATGAGCTATGGACCCCAAAGCCTTGCGCGGACCTTGCAGAAAACAGCCCGGAACATTTCTTGCGTCAGCACGCCGGTATTGGTGTTGTAGCGGGAGCAATGATAACTGTCGACGAGCGAAATCGCCCTTGGGCCCGCGTGAAAGCGATGCCCTGCCGCGCCGCCCGCACCCAAGACATGTTCGGCGCCATGCGCGAATGGAAACGCGGCCGGCTTCAGGCCGAAGGCACGAACGACCGACTCATGGGCAACCCGGCCGAGGGCGACGATCGCGCAAAGCTCCGGCAAGGCCGCGATCGTTGCCGCGAGAAAGGGACGGCAGCTCTTGATTTCCGACGGCATCGGCTTGTTTTGCGGCGGCACGCAGCGCACGGCGTTGGTGATCGCACATGAAACGAGAAGCAGGCCATCGCCGATCGACGCTCTGTAAGTGCCCGTGGCAAAGCCGAATTCGATCAGGGTCTCATAGAGAAGATTACCGGCAGAATCGCCGGTAAACGGCCGCCCCGTGCGGTTGGCACCACGCTGGCCAGGCGCGAGGCCAACCACCAGCAGACACGCGTCAAGCGCTCCGAAAGCCGGAACCGGCGCGTTGTGCCATTCTGGCTGCGCCGCCCTGAGGGAACCGCGAAATGTTGCGAGGCGCGGGCAAAACGAACAGTCCGGGTCCGGCTCGCGGGCGAGTGGGCGTTGCTGGGACGCCGCCACGATGGTTTGCCCGCTCACCTCGATATGACTTTGCGCGGAACGATTTTACGAACGATCCTCGGCCAGCGCCGGATCGAGATTGCCCACCGGCGCCGGGCGCCGGTCTTGCGGCTTTTGCAAGCGTTCGGGCCGGTCGATGGGGTCGCGGCCGATTTTCGGGGCGAGGTGCGTAATGTCGATGAATTCGTCCGCCTGGCGGCGCAATTCATCGGCCACCATGGAGGGTTGCGTCGCATTCGTCGAAACGACGGAAACGCGGACGCCCTTGCGCTGCACCGCCTCGACCAGCGAGCGGAAGTCGCCATCACCGGAGAAAAGAACGAGATGGTCGATGTGGTCGGCCATTTCCATGGCGTCCACGGCCAGTTCGATGTCCATATTTCCCTTGACCTTGCGCCGGCCGAGGGAATCCACGAACTCCTTCGTCGGCTTGGTCACCACGGCGAAGCCATTATAATCCAGCCAATCGACGAGCGGCCGGATCGAGGAGTATTCCTGATCGTCCACCAGGGCAGTATAGTAGAATGCGCGGATTAATTTTCCCCGGCTTTGAAATTCCTTTAGCAGCCGCTTATAATCTATATCGAAACCCAGCGCTTTAGCGGTCGCATACAAGTTCGCGCCATCGATGAATAGCGCAATTCGCTCTTGGTCAGCCATAAGGTGTCTCATAAAGTTACTTGTGATGTTCTTCGTCATTGTTCACTAGCAATGAGCGAGGACAATCGCCCCAATGCCAGCACGCGCAATTGGCGAAGAAAGCGCGTTCGGCGTGGTTAACGCCGTTATGTGCTCCCGCCTCACCCTTGCGTCAAGGGCTACTATACGCTCAGGTTCAGCATCAAAGCGATAATATTAAGGCGAATGGCCGCGCCGCCGGAATTTATTGCCTCGCCCCGCCGTCCATGCGGCCCAGATTTTAGGGTTGCCAGAGCGGTCGCACAAGGTATAACAAGAGCTTAATCCAGAAAGGTCGCGTTCACGAGGAGTGCGCATGGCATGGCCCGCGTCACCGTTGAAGATTGTGTAGACAAGATCGAAAATCGGTTTGAACTCGTTCTGATCGCGAGTCATCGGGCGCGCATGATCGCCGCCGGCGCGCCGACAATGGTTGATCGCGACAACGATAAGAATCCCGTGATTGCCTTGCGCGAGATCGCGGAGTCCGCCTTGGTGCCCGAAAATCTTAAACAGGACTTCATTGAGTCCCTGCAAAAACAAGTCGAGGTGGATGAACCGGAGGCCGAAACCGTGCCGGCGCTGTCCTCGACACTCGAGGGATCCGATGCCGTGGGCGAGTTCGACCGGATGACCGAGGAAGATCTGTTGCGGGGGCTCGAGGATCTCGTGCCGCCCGCGGACCCCGAGGACGAGGGCGACTGAACCTCGGCTTTGGCGGCGCCATGACCCGCCTAAGCAAGATGAGGTTGGCAAGCCAACGCAATCTTGCTTAAAGCATGACCCGATCCGGAAAGTTGCGGCCTTTTCGGGCCGGACCATGCGATGAAATAAAAGAGACAAGGAGCAGGATCCGGTCGAATTCATACCGGAGCATGTCCTGACGCGTCCTGTCGCGGGCCGGCCTAGTTATGATGCGGCAATATGAACTCGTCGACCGGGTCCGGCGCTATAATCCGCAAGCCGACGAAGTGGCGCTCAACCGCGCCTATGTCTATGCGATGAAGGCGCATGGAGCGCAAATACGCGCTTCCGGCGATCCCTATTTTTCCCATCCCCTCGAAGTCGCCGCCATTTTGACCGACATGAAGCTCGACGAGGCGACGATCGTCGCAGCGGTCCTGCACGATACGATCGAGGACACCGATTCGACGCGCGAGGAAATCGACAAGCTTTTCGGCAGTGATATCGGCCGTCTCGTGGACGGACTGACCAAGCTCAAGAAGCTCGACCTCGTCTCGAAGCGCGCCGCGCAAGCGGAAAATTTCCGTAAGCTGCTCCTGGCCGTGGTTGAAGACGTTCGCGTGCTTCTCGTCAAGCTCGCTGACCGCCTGCATAATATGCGCACGCTGCATTTCGTGGCGCCGGACACGCGGGCGCGGATCGCCGAGGAAACCCTCGATATCTATGCCCCGCTCGCCGGCCGCATGGGCATGCAGACGATGCGCGACGAACTCGACGATTTGGCATTTCGCCATCTCATGCCCGATGCCTACGCGATGATCGCGGCGCGGCTCGACGATCTGCGCCGGAAGAATGGGAAAATCATCGTCACGATCGAGAAGGAGCTGACCTCCGAACTCGCCGCAAGAGGCATCGACGCCAAGGTCGAAGGGCGGCAGAAACAGCCCTATTCGGTGTGGCGCAAGATGGAGCGGAAATCGATCTCTTTCGAGCAGCTGTCCGATATTTTCGGCTTCCGCGTTATCGTTGAGGACGTTGAGGATTGCTATCGGATCATCGGTGTCGTGCATACCAAATGGGCTGTCGTTCCGGGCCGTTTCAAGGATTATATTTCGACGCCGAAGCAAAACGACTATCAATCGATCCATACGACCGTCGTTGGGCCGGGGCGGCAGCGCGCCGAACTCCAGGTGCGCACGGCATTGATGCACGATATCGCCCGTAACGGCATTGCCGCGCACGCCCTCTACAAGGATGGGCGCATCAAAGGCAAGGAGAGTCTCACGAGCGAGAGCCGCTCCTACCAATGGCTGCGCCGCACGGTCGCCTTGCTCGCCGAGGGCGCCACGCCCGAGGAATTTCTGGAACATACAAAACTTGAACTCTTTCACGACCAGGTGTTCTGCTTCACTCCGAACGGCCGCCTGATCGCGCTGCCGCGCGGCGCGACGCCCGTCGATTTCGCTTATGCGGTTCACACTGATGTGGGCCATTCCGCGGTCGGCGCCAAGATCAACGGCCGCCATGCGCCGCTCTTGTCCGAATTGCAAAACGGCGACGAGGTTGAGATCGCGCGCGCCGAAGGCCAAACGCCGCCGGCCGCGTGGGAAGGCCTTGTAATGACCGGCAAGGCGCGTGCGGCCATAAGGCGTGCGACTCGCGACGCCGTTCGCGCGCAATATGCCGCCCTCGGACGCCAGATCGTCACCCGCGCTTTCGAGCGGGCCGGCAAGGCTTTTACGGAAGACAAGATGAAAAGCGCGCTGCCGAGGCTCGCACGGACAACGATCGAGGATGTGCTTGCCGCCGTCGGCCGCGGCGAGATGTTTTCCGGCGATGTGGTAAGAGCGGTCTATCCCGAATTCATGGAAGAGCGCAAGCCGATTGTCCCTCGTCCGCGCGGGGAAGCCGGCTGGTTTGGCTTGAAGAAGGCGGCGAGCCTGGTCTTCAAGATTCCTGGCGGCAGTAAGACGAGCCAGAACGCAATCCCCATTCAGGGCTCGCACGGCGATTTGCCGGTCCGCTTCGCCCCGAACGGTGGCGCGGTGCCTGGCGATCGTATCGTCGGGATTTTGACCCCTGGCGAGGGAATTACCATCTATCCGATCCAATCTCCCGATCTTATCGCCTTCGATGAAGAACCGGAACGTTGGCTCGATGTGCGTTGGGACATCGAGGAGAGCCGCCATGGGTTGTTCCCGGCGCGGCTTCTCATCACCGCGATCAACGAGCCCGGCACCTTGGGGACGATCGCGACCGTGATCGGCGATCATGCGGCCAATATCGACAACATCGTGATCAAGCCTCTTTCGGCCGATTTCCGGGAAATGACGATCGATGTCGAGGTCAATGATTTGAAGCATTTGAACACGATCATCTCGCATTTGCGGGCGCGGCCGGTGGTCAGCAATGTCGAGCGGGTGAACGGATAATGGACGCGTTGCGTTGTCCGCGCCTCGGCGTCAATGTCGATCACGTCGCCACCTTGCGCAATGCGCGGGGCGGCGCATTTCCCGATCCGGTGCACGCGGCGCTGCTTGCCATCGAAGCGGGCGCCGATGGGATCACCGCCCATTTGCGCGAGGACCGGCGCCATATTCGCGACGAGGACATGGCGCGGCTAAAGCGGGAGATTTCGAAACCGCTGAACTTCGAGATGGCGGCAACCGACGACATGGTGGCAATCGCCCTCGATACCCGGCCGCATGCCTGTTGTCTTGTGCCGGAAAAACGCAGCGAGCGCACCACCGAAGGCGGCCTCGACGTCACCGGCGGCCACGATCACCTGAAAATCGTCACCGCCGAACTGCTTAAAGCCGGGGTGCGCGTCACCTTGTTCATCGAGCCGTCTTTCGAGGCGGTGCGGGCGTCGCGCTCGATCGGCGCGCCGGTGATCGAATTGCATACCGGCGCCTGGTGCGACGCCCTCGCGCATGGAGAGGCCGGGCGGGCCGTACACGAATTCGCACGGATCAAGGCGGCGGCGGCGCTTGCGAGCGGCCAGGGACTCGAATGTCATGCCGGTCACGGCCTTGATTTTGCCACCGCAAAAATCGTCGCCGGCTTGCCCGAAATCGTCGAGCTCAATATCGGCCATTTTCTGATCGGCGAGGCGGTCTTCATCGGTCTTAACGCGGCGATCGCCAAGATGCGCGTGGCGATGGACGAGGGGCGGCGGCTGACGGCGGGCCAAGCGGACCAAGCGTGAGGCGATGATCATAGGCTTCGGCAACGACCTTTGCGATATCAGACGCATCGAGAACTCGCTCGCGCGCTTTGGCGAACGGTTCATTCAGCGCTGCTTCACCGAGACAGAGCAGCGCAAATCAAATTCGCGGGCGGGCCGGGCCGCGTCTTACGCGAAGCGTTTCGCCGCCAAGGAAGCCTGCGCCAAGGCGCTCGGCACCGGGCTTCGCGCCGGCATCGCCTGGCGTGACATGGGCGTGGTCAATCTGCCGTCCGGCAAGCCAACGTTGTGCCTCACGGGCGGCGCGGCGGCGCGGCTTGCTGCCCTGACACCTCCCGGGCACCAGGTCTTTATCCATGTGACGCTGACCGATGAATATCCCCTGGCCCAGGCGCAGGTTATCATCGAAGCTGTCGCAATCAGGAGTGCCGCAGAGGCAGCGCAAGTCCGCGATATGGTTTGAGGGACGCCACATGCCGATGAAGAACCCGCCCCATCCCGGGCGCATTGGCGGCCATGAGTTCGTGATAGCCGCAGCTATCCGCGTAGTGCATTCAATGGTTGGTCACAAATGCATGAGTGCTCTCAGGCCCGGTTATCGCTTTGCCCGCGCTATAGCGAGGATGTCCTGAGTTCCGAACATTTCCCGGACGCTCCCCTGGAGCCCCAACCCGGTTTCGAATGGGAGATTGGTGGTGCAGGCGATGGAGTTGATGCTTTTCGCGCTCATCCCGGCCGGGCAATTGGGGGCGCCGCGCCGCGACGCCTGACCTTGGCGGCTTTTGCCTCGCGAAATAGCCGGACGCGCCTAGGATAGCGCGAAGGCCTTGCATCCGCCGGGCACAAAGGCAATATCCGCGCTGCGAGGGCGCGCGGCACCAGGTGCCGCTAAAGTTGTGACATTCAATAGCAACCGGAAAGGAGGCCGGGTGACAATGGACGCAGCGGGTCAAAGCCAAGCTTTTCAAGCAGATGTCGCCAAACTGCTGCACCTGATGGTGCATTCGGTCTATTCCGATCGGGACATCTTTCTGCGCGAACTCCTTTCCAATGCCGCCGATGCCTGCGAGCAATTGCGCTACGAGGCGCTCGCCGATCCCGCGCTTGCATCTTCGCCGTTCGCGATCCGGATTTCGATCGGCAAGGACGCCCAAACCCTCGCCATCGAGGACAATGGCATCGGCATGTCGCATCGAGACCTCACCGATCATCTTGGCACCATCGCGCGCTCCGGAACCCGTGCCTTTCTGGACCGGCTCGGCAACGGCGGCGAAGAGGCGGGGGGCACGGACGCTCGGGAGAAGCTTGATTTAATTGGCCAGTTCGGGATCGGTTTTTATTCGGCCTTCATGGTCGCGGACCGCGTCGATGTTTTTACGCGCCGCGCGGGTTCGACGGAAGCCATCCGGTGGAGTTCGGACGGCAGAGGCACTTTTTCAATCCTGCCGCTGGCGCAAGACGAGGCCCCGGTCCAGGGCACGCGGGTGGTTCTCCACCTGAACGAAGAGTCCAAGGATTACCTTGAGCCGGGCCGGATCGAGCGCATCGTGCGCGAACATTCGAGCGCCCTCGCGGTGCCGATCGAGCTTGTCGAAGAGAAGGGCGCGCGCCGCTTAACCGACGGCGCGGCGCTTTGGACCAAACCGAAGGCGGCGATCGAGCAGAAAGATTATATCGATTTTTATCAAAGTCTTGGCGGTGTTTTCGACGAGCCTGAATTAGTCATGCACTGGCACGCGGAAGGGCGCAGCGACTACACGGTTTTGGCGTTTGTGCCGGGATCGCGGCCGTTCGATCTGTTCGATCCCTCCCGCCCGGGCCGGGCCAAGCTCTATGTCCGCCATGTGCTGATCAAGGACGAAGCCGAGGTTGTGCCGAGATGGCTGCGCTTTGTGCGTCTGGTGATCGATTCGGCCGATCTTCCGCTGAACGTTTCACGTGAAACAATTCAGGAAAGCCCGGCCTTCGCCGCCATCAAGAAAGCCGTGACGAATCGCGTCCTTCAGGAACTAACCAAGCTCGCCGAGGGCGATAAGGAAAAATTCGCGAAGATCTGGGGGCACTTTGGGAGCGTCCTGAAAGAAGGACTTTATGAGGAACCCGAAAAACGCGACGCCTTGTTCGGTTTGGCCCGGTTTGCGACCTCGACCCATCCGGAAGGCGGCCGCAGCCTGAAGGACTATGTGGATAGCCTCCAAACGAACCAGACGGCGATCTATTATCTTCTCGGCGAGGTTCTCGCCCATCTGTCCGCTAGTCCGCAGCTTGAAGGTTTTAGGGCGAGAGGCATCGAGGTTTTGCTGTTGCCGGATCCGGTCGATGCCTTTTGGGTGGCGACCGCAGCCGGCTTCGATGGCAGGATTTTTAAGTCGGTGACCCAGGGCGCGGCCGATATAAACGCAATTCCGCTCAAGGAAAAATTGGACCCTGGCGCGGCCGAAGAGGCGCCCCCGGCGGCCGGTCTGGCGTCTCTTTATGCGCTCATGAAACAGGTTTTGGGCGAGGCTGTCGAGGATGTCCGCGCTTCCGCCAGACTGTCGGCGAGCCCCGCTTGTCTCGTCGCTTCCGATCGCGGGCCGGACCGCCGTCTCGAACGGATGCTGGCCGAAAGCGGCCGCCTCGGCCCGGCGTCGAAGCCGGTGCTCGAAATCAATCCCGCGCATCCGCTGATTCGCGTCCTGGCCGCGCGAGTTGGGGCCCCGGACAAGGCAAAATTCGCGGATATCATCTGGCTCCTTTTCGACGAGGCGCGGCTGATAGAAGGTGAAAAGCCGGCCGACGCGCCGCATTTCGCCGCGCGGCTGACCAGGATTCTGCTCGATGCCGCGGGTCAGCCCGCGCCGTGAAGGGAAGAGTTCGCGATAACGCATCCGCCCGATTTCGAACCAGCGATGGCGCGCGGCGCGGCGCGGCGCTTGCTCGCGCGGGCCTTGACGCAAGGCGGCTTAGAGCCGGCGCAAATCGATGCCAGCGCGCTAATCTGCGCGGCGCTCTGCATCGATCACGCGGATCTCGTTCGCGACCCCGATTGTCCGCTTGGTCCCGGCGCGGCGGCGGTCGCATCCTTCGCGGCGCGGCGATTGAAGCGCGAACCGCTGTCGCGAATCATCGGCCATCGGGATTTCTGGCGGGCGCGTTTCAAGATCGGGCCCGCCGTTCTCGATCCGCGTCCCTCCACCGAGACGCTGATCGAGGCGGTGCTCGACCATGCGGCCGGGTCGGCGCGCGAAAACGGGCGGATTCTCGACCTCGGGACCGGATCGGGGGCAATTCTTTGCTCGCTGTTGCAGAGTCTGCCAGGATGTTTCGGCGCCGGCGTCGATATTTCGCCTGGCGCCTGCGCGATCGCACGCGACAATCTCGCCGCCTTGGGGCTCGCGCGGCGCGGGGTCATCGTTTGCTGCGATTGGACCCGTGCTTTGCGTGGTCCTTTCGATGTGATCGTTTCCAATCCGCCCTACGTCGTGCGCGGCGAAATCGCCGGCCTCCCACCGGAGGTTCGCGATCACGATCCTCGTTTGGCCCTGGATGGCGGCGAAGACGGTTTGGCGGCCTATCGCGAAATCGTCCCGGCGTCGCGGGATTTGCTCGCGCCCGGCGGTCTGATCGCGCTAGAAGTGGGGGCAGGCCAGCATCCAGCCGTCGAATCGCTCTTGACTGGCGCATTCGGCTCCCGGGTCAAGATTAGACTTGATCTCAACGGATGCCGGCGTGTGGTGTTGGCGCGTCCTGGCCATTGAGCCTGGCGTGACAAATTGGTCACGCTAAACACCGCGAGAAATATATTTTCGCAAAAGCTCTTGGCGTTTGCCGCGAAAGCGACTAGCTTCCCTTTGCAAGGATTGGATTTCGCCCATGTTGCACGGTTGCATGGGCATCGAAGTCCTCGGGTCCGAACAAACGCCCGAACGAAAAGCCGGGCGCGTTGACAGCAAGACGATCTCGCTTCGAGCTATGCCGCGATGCCCGGCGCAACCGGGATCGATGTCGCCGGAATCAGAGACTCTATCATCAAGGGTCGAGGATCGGTGCCACGGCGGTTTCATGAGCGCAGCCGTCGCCGGCTGGAACGCCGTATGCCCGTTCGCGCCTACGTGCTTTGAAAATAAGAGGTTTGGTTAAGGACCGTGAACGCACGCCGGTTCGGCTGCGCGCGACGATGCCACCCAAGGATCATCTATGAGACCAGGACAGAATAACAAACGAATGCGCGGCCGTCCCAACAGTCGCAAGGGCCCGAATCCTCTGACGAGGTCCTATGAATCGAGCGGCCCCGATGTGAAAATTCGTGGAACGGCCCACCACATCGGCGAAAAATACCTCCAGTTGGCGCGCGACGCGCAAACTTCTGGCGATCCGGTCATGGCGGAAAGCTTTCTCCAACATGCCGAACATTATTTCCGGCTGATCGCGGCGGCTCAGCAGGCCCAACAAGGCCCTGGCGCCTATCATGATCAGCAGGGTGAAGCCAATGTGGAAGAGGCCGACGACGACAGCGATTTCGGCGGCATGCCGGACAGATTCGCTTCGCCGGCCGAGCGCTTCGCGCCGCCGCAGCCAAGCCCCCTGCCGC
>JBAUNU010000440.1:0-2249 GCA_049579405.1 Methylocella sp. | reverse complement strand
GTCCCTTCCATGGTTCGAGAAGCGGGTTTGGCTCGCTGAAACTCGTCCGATCCATGTCGCTTCCATCCATGTTTTATTGTGGTGCAAAGACGATGATGATTGCGGATTGATGTGGCGCGATGCAATTGCATCGAGTGCGCCAAGCTCCCCCCTCTAACGACGGGCTGGGGGCCTTTTTTCGAACCTATGCGTAGGGCACCCTACGCTTGTTCGAATTATATTTAAATAGCTCTCCCGCGTGCCATGCGAAAGTTGCCTCATCGCCTACAACCTCATCCGCATCCCGGAATTGATTGCCGCCTAGGCGGACTGCGTGCCTGCATCGAGGAAACTCAACCCATGTCGAGTCGAGCAAAACGCCCCTGCGGCCAAGCCGCTTCCGCGAAACTTTGCGGAATCATCGACAACCAAATCTTCACGGCGGATGTTCGAATGGCGATCAAGAGAAACAAGTAACAACGTCACAGAAAGGTCGTGACTTAGGCAGACAGGCAAGCACTCTACTGAAGCGAGACGGTCAGCGCGTCCGCTTGGTGGGGCGGTTTTGGGACGTTTGCGCCGATCGGGCCCGTTGCCGCTCCGGGTCAAATGCGGCCTCCGCAGCGGCCCGCACCATCCAGCCGCCAAAATACTAACTTTCCGCATGATCCCACACGCCTCAAGGCCGCCCCATATATGAGGCCTTGAGTGCTTAGGGCCGAGAATCGTACATGGCGTAATCGCACGGAGCGAGCCGCCATGTACGATTGACGAAGACCCTGAGATATAGCCGCCGCCGCTACGAGCAAGCAGGGCTGCCCGCAGCGCCGTTTGACCGGTGCCTTTTCTCCGGCAAGACCCCGATGGAGCCAAGTTTTTGCCTTCCTATCTCATTACCGCGCTGACTGTCGCTTGCGCGCTGTTCATGGAAAATCTCGACTCGACGGTCATCTCGACGTCGTTGCCCGCAATCGCCAAGGATTTGCATGAAGACCCGATTTCCCTAAAACTCGCTCTCACCTCCTACCTGATCTCCCTCGCGATATTCATTCCAGCAAGCGGCTGGGCCGCCGACCGTTTTGGCGGACGAACGATTTTCCGGGCCGCCATCCTTGTCTTCACCCTAGGCTCTGTCTTGTGCGGCATCTCCGCCACCTTGCCGGAACTCGTCGGTGCTCGCGTCGTCCAAGGCCTCGGCGGCGCGATGATGGTTCCGGTTGGACGGCTTTTGCTCTTGCGTTCCGTCGAACGCTCCGAACTGGTGAGCGCGCTGTCCTATCTGACGGTCCCGGCGCTCCTCGGGCCGATGACCGGGCCACTGCTCGGCGGCTTCATCACCACCTATTTCCACTGGCGGTGGATTTTCTGGATCAACGTGCCGATCGGCGCCATCGGGATCATCCTTGCGACCATCTTCATCGACGATGTCAAGGACGGGGCGGCCTGGCCCCTCGACGCGACGGGCTTTTTGCTCTGCGGTCTCGGGCTTGCCTCTCTTTTGTTCGGGCTCGGCGGCGTTGGGCGCGGCCTCATGGCCTGGCAAGCGGCAGTGAACCTGGCGGGCTTCGGTATTCTTGCCTTGGCGGCCTATGGCCTGCACGCCCGCATCACCGTTTTTCCGCTGCTCGACCTCAAGCTTCTTTCCATCAAAACTTTTCGCGCAAGCGTGGCGGGAGGATCGTTGTTCCGGATCGGCATCGGATCGATGCCTTTTCTGCTGCCGCTCATGTTGCAAGCCGGTTTTGGCTTGAACGCCTTTCACTCGGGGTCGATCACTTTCATTGCCTCGGTGGGGGCGATGGCGATGAAGGCAACGGCGCCGCGCATTCTCCGCTTTTTCGGCTTTCGCCGGGTGCTCATTTTCAACGCCATGCTGAGCGCCGCTTTCCTCGGCTGCTATGGCTTCTTTGCCCCCTCGACGCCGGTTGTGGTCATCATGAGCTTGCTTCTCGCCGGCGGCTTCGTGCGGTCGCTCGAATTCACCAGCATTAACGCGATTGCCTATGCCGAAATCGATTCCGCCAAAATGAGCGCGGCCGTCAGTCTTGCTTCGGTGGCCCAGCAATTGTCCTTGAGCCTTGGCGTCGCGGCCGGCGCCGGGGCACTGGAAGGGTTCGCGCTGTTCAGCCCCGGCACGGACGCTCTTGCCCTTGAAAATTTCAAATGGGCGTTTATCGCGATGGCGGCCGTCTCATTGAGCGCGGCCGCCGCATTCCTGCGGCTGCCCGCGGACGCCGGGGCTGAACTCACGCGCCGGAAAGCCGCGCAAG
>JBAUNU010000439.1:0-3339 GCA_049579405.1 Methylocella sp. | reverse complement strand
CCGGCCGCCCTCCGAAATCAATGTTCGGAAAAGGTCAGCCCCAAAAGTGGCCGGGTTTTATTCCGCCACGCGCGACCGCGTTATGCTGCCGCTCCGTGGCCTACTATTGCACCGCCGCGTACACCCGACATTGTCGAGTCGAGCAGCGGCGTACTTTTTTGCGTCGTCGATGGTGGTTGCCAACGCGGCAGTTGCAGGCGCAACTCAGCCCGGCGGTGCATCCGCTTCCGCGAGGCATCTAGCCGCCACCGCTATCTTCCTCCTGAAGAAGTTTCAGGTTCCCGACGCGGGGTTAAATTTGGCGGCTGCGAAGCTATGGTCGCAGGAACCGGACAATGCATTCTTCGCCTTCCTAGCCGCTGGGAGATCTCGAACGGTTGATGATCTAATCCGCGGTGCATGCCCCTACGACCCGCAATCGACGGAGCCAAGGTATCAGTGGGTCTGGGAGAGATCTGTCAGCGTCGACGCCGGCCAGCAATCCATGTACTGGGATTGTATTTTCATGGCGGATCTTGCCTTACAGGGGATAAGTTCGCCACCAAATACGGTGGGTGATGAACTATCGAACTTGCTTCCGCCGGTATTCCGGAACTGGAGCAATTTCAAAAGTGCCACTAGTGATTTGGAAAATATCATCACAAATGTCCTCGACGGAAAGGGAAGGCTTTTGGATGCTGCGGAGGCGCTTAAACAACAGCTTGATTACCTCAAGAAGGTCGCCGACGCTCTTACGCAAAAGTCGATCCCGAAAGTGAATTCCGATGGCTCCGTAACTTTGCCTCCTCCGCCAGGCGCAGTTGGCCCTACCGTTACGGTGAGCCCCAAAGGGAACGTCAGAGTTCGACTGGGCCCTGTTTGCTTTGGTTGGGACTGCTAGAGCGCTTTTCGATCAGATAGAATCATCTGATCGAAAAGGAATCGCTCAGATTCCAAGAGTTGGAGCATGTTCTAATCGAAAAAGTCGGTCAACTTTTTCGGAACATGCTCTAACGTCGAGAGTTGGGACGTTGGTCACGATGAGGCTGATCGCGCCTTTTCGGAATCTGCGCCAAGCGCGATCGCAACATCGGCGGCATCGCCCTTCGTCCATTGTTCGGCCGCCAATTTGGCGCCGGGGTCGAGTGAACCGCGAATGGCGTATCCTGCGCTCCCCGCGTGCTTCGAGACGGTGCCTTCGGCGCCTCTCTCCAGTCACCCGCTTCCATTGCGTCCGCTTCGCGTACCGCTGCGCTCGCAATGGAACCTCTGGATTCCTTTCGCTCAGCATGAGGTCGAGGAATGAGGTCTTTCACCCGATCGCCGTGTTCAAACGCAAGGTTCGTAAACCCGCTTCCCGCGCTCCGGCCCCGCCGGAAACACGGGTTCGATCATTCGGATGACCGCTTGAACCGCGCGGGCGCGACGCCCGGTGTTCGAAGGGGCTTCAAATTCCGCCAATTCGAAACCAACGAGTTCGCTCGCACGGACGAGTTCGCGCACCAACGCGCGCGGCGCCGCCGGGTGTAAGAATAAATCAATCCACTAGCCCCCAACTTTCCTTCAATTTAAGCGTCAGGCACTTGGCGGCTCCGCCCGCGCGCATGAATTCGGACAGAGGCACGATGACGGGCGTAAAGCCGGCGGCGCGCAGTTTTTCCTGCAATTCTTCCGATGCGCCGTTGAGAAAAACGTGCCGGTCAAGATCGACGGCGTTGCAGGCATATTGCGCGGCATCTTCCTTGGCGACGGCGACCCGTTTTTCCGGCGCGACTCTGGCGGCGATCTTCGCCCGGCTCGCGGCATCGAAAGCCTCGGGATAATAGATGAGATAGCCCCCTTCGAGCGGGCAAAAACAGGTGTCGAGATGGTAAAAGCGCGGATCGACAAGCCGCAGACCGATGACGGGGCGTTTGAAAACGCGTTCGTGCGCAGCGGGCGCAGTTTCATCGGAGCGGAAGCCAAATCCGCACCAGATGAGAGGCTGGCCGCGATCGAGCAAGGCATCGCCGGCACCTTCGAAAAAAATATCCTCCGGCCACGGCGCCAGCGGAAAACCGTTGTGCTCGAACCATTGGCAGAAGAAGCGCTCCTCGCCTCGCCGCGCTGAATACCGAAAACGGCTAGCGACCGCCACGTTGCCCAGTACCATGCCGGCATTGGCGGTAAACACCATGTCTGGCAAATTGGGTTGCGGCTCGATCACCGTGATTTCCGCATGCGCGGCAACCGCATCTTTGAGATTATTCCATTGCCTGACCGCGAGAGCATGATTGATGCGGCCGCGATTGCCGAGCATCCACGGATTGATGACGTAGTTCACGCCAAAATGATCCGGCGCGCACATCAAAATTTTTTGTCTGGAATTGGGCGCGGCGGCGGTTCCGGCGTCATTTTGAGGCACCGGCGCCTTTGCGACATGAATGTTCATGCTACGCTCCTCTCGGCATGGGGCGTGGCTGTTTCCTCAAGCGCGTCATGGAAGACCTCGACCGCCTGCAAGAGATCGGCCTCCTCGATAACCAGGGGCGGCGCGAACCGAATGACGGTTTCATGCGTCTCCTTGGTCAAAACTCCGCGCCGCATCATGGCAAGACACACGTCCTTCGCACTGGCGCGCGCGGGATCGAGTTCGACTCCCGCCCAAAGCCCTTTGCCGCGAACCTCGACGATCGCGGGATGGCCGATGCCGGCAAGCGCGGCGAGCAAGGTTTTCCCCAGGACGCGGCTACGCAAGGTGAGATCCTCGTCTTGGAGAACATGGATCGCCTCGCGCGCGACCGCCGCGGCAAGCGGATTGCCGCCGAAGGTAGAGCCATGGCTGCCGGGATCGAAAACGTCCATGACGGCGCGCCGCGCGATAAACGCGGAGACGGGCATCAGGCCGCCGCCGAGCGCCTTGCCGGCGATGAGACCGTCCGGCTTGGCGTTCTCGTGTTCAAAACAGAAGTTTCGGCCGGTGCGCCCAAAGCCTGACTGGACCTCGTCGAAAATCAACAATATGCCGTGCTTGTCGCAGATCCTCCGGAGGCTGGCCAGATACCCTCCGGGCGGTACGACAATGCCCGCCTCGCCCTGAATGGGCTCGATGAGAACGGCGGCCGTGAATGGCGAGATCGCCGCTTCAAGCGTCCCCGCGTCGCCGAACGGCACGGTGACAAACCCTGGCGCGAAAGGCCCAAAGCCGCGCCGGTAGGACGGCTCGCTGGAAAAGCCTATGATCGTCGTCGTGCGGCCATGGAAATTCCCCGCGGCGACAATAATTTCCGCCTTGCCGGCGGGGATCGAAAGCCGGTCATAACCATAACGGCGCGCGGCCTTGATCGCGGTCTCGACCGCCTCCGCGCCGGTGTTCATCGG
>JBAUNU010000438.1:0-5376 GCA_049579405.1 Methylocella sp. | reverse complement strand
CGACCGCCGGGCCGCCGTGACCGGGACCGGCGATGTAGAACATGTCCAGATCATACTTCTTGATAACCCGGTTTAAATGCACATAGATGAAGTTCTGGCCCGGCGTGGTGCCCCAGTGTCCGACCACCAGCGGCTTCACGTGGGCGAGCGTCAGCGGCTCGCGCAAGAGCGGATTATCATAGAGATAAATCTGCCCGACAGACACGTAGTTGGCGGCCCGCCAATAGGCGTCCATCCTGCGCAACTCGTCGGAATCCAGTAATCCTTGCCTGCCGGGACACTCGTTGCGGTCCTGCGGATCTAGCGTTGAAGTGGGTGCGCTCATTTTCTTGTGACTTTCTGCGCCTGGGTTCAACCTTCAGTTAGACGCCGTCTTGTGGATACAGCACGGGACCGCAGACTCGTTGGCTCGCCATATCTGCGAGCTTTGTGATCAGCCAACGGGCGGCGTGCTCGACGGGTGGTGGGTCTTCGAGCCATACGGCTTTTCGGCGAAGACCCGAAGCGTCTGATCACGCCGGAGCTCGTGCGGCTCACCGCTTACGACAAGCGTCATCGGCTCTCCTGCTTCCAGCGTTGCTTCGACAAGTTGCTTGGCCTGTTCGATCCTGATCTTGAGCCGGCGGCTACGCCACTGAAGGCTGAAGCCAAGGCTGCGCCAATTCGCCGGTAGCTGTGGATCGACAGCTATGCCGTCGCTGTGCAGTGACAACCCTGCGAAACCGAACACTGCGGTCAGCCAGATCCCGCCCAGCGCCGCTATGTGCACGCCACCGTCAATTGCCACATGCGTATCGGCGAGATCGATCGCAGCGGTTTGCCGAAAGTAGCGCAGCGCCATTGCGGAGTAGCCTAGCCGGGCGGCGACCATCCCATGCATGGCGCGGCTCAGCGAGCTGCCGTGGCCGCAGCGAGGCTCGTAGTAAAGGAAGTTCTCGGCCCCCGTCTCGCGGACGAACTCCTCCGGCAGGAGCCCCAGAAGTGCCACGACATCGGCCTGTTTGATCACCTGAGATTTTTGTATCCGCTCCCGCCCAAGCACCACGTCCATCGGGACGGAACGGCCTGCGTAGGCGGCCAAATCGATCTGTTCGAGAGCGAAAAAGCCCGCGAACTGCTCGAACAGTCCCGTTTTGAGATCGAGACCGGTCGCCATCGTCTCTGCGACGCTGCGCCACTGCTCCAGCTCGGTGTCATTCAGGCCGAGGCGAGACGAGAGGCGTGCCCAGCGCTCGGGCCAGCGCTCGCGCAACAATGCTGCCACATCGAGCGCGCGCCGGATGTTCCAGCGGGCCATGACGTTGGTGAAGGCGTTGTCGTCGATATGCTCGTGATACTCGTCCGGTCCAATGACGCCGCGGATATGGCCGTACCCGTCCGCCTCCGGCTGCGCGCGGCTGGACCAGAACCGAGCCGTCTCCAGGAGGATCTCGGCACCAGCGTTGAATAGGAACCCTTCATCCCCGGTCGCCTGCCAATATTGCCACACCGCGTAGGCGACGTCAGCACTGATGTGCTGCTCCTGCTTGCCGCAAAGGATATCGATGATCTTCCGATCCGGACCGATAGCCTGCTCAGGCGTCATCTCCGCGCCGGAATCGGCAGATTCCCAGGCGTAGAGTGCGCCGCGCCAGCCCATCCCGGCGGCCTTAGCTCGCGCGGCATCAAGGGTGTGAAAGCGATACATGAGCAACGCTCGGGCCGCTTCGGGCCAGGTCAGGACATAAAAGGGCAGCAGATAGATTTCGGTGTCCCAGAACACATGTCCACGATAATCGTCGCCGGTCAGCGCCCGGGCGCCGATCGAGACGCGCTCGTCGGCTGGATTGGCCGCGCTGTTCAGGTGGTAGAGAGCGAACCGCAATGCCCGCTGTGCCTCCGCGTCGCCATCGACCTCCACATCGCTGCACTGCCAGCGGCTTGTCCAGGCCGCCTCGTGTGCCGCGAACATGCCGTGCCAGCCGATGTGTCGCGCAAAGCCGAGCTTGTCCCGCGCACCGCTGCCAGGGTCCACACCTTGGGTGTCGCTGCGCACGACGGCGACAGTGCGCTCGAAACACACGACCTGCCCGGGGCGAGATTTCCAGCTCCAGGACCGTTTTAATTGGCCGAGCGCGGTCGGCGGAAGATCTTGGCCGTCGATCTGCAGCGACGATGCGGTCGCCATGGCGAGGCCCTTCCCCGAATGCTGGGTGTGCCACACGCCGAGATCCTGATCGACGCGCTCGGTCACGAGCCCGAGTTCCACTCCTTCGAACGACGCTTCGAGCGTGACATCAATCACGCCATCCTCGATCTCCAATTGGATCAGTTGCAGCCCGACCGTGCGCTCGCTCAGCGACACGAGGCGCAACGTGCGCAGGCGGATGCCCAGGTCGGCCGTCTTCAACTGACGGCTTTCACTGAGCAATGCACCTCGTCTCACGTCGAGCGTCATGCGATGCGACGACATATCGCCAGGGTGATGTACTAGGGGTCCGTCAGGCAGCAAGATACGGACCTGCAGCCAGTCGGCGGCTGGCACCAGCCCCGGTGTGGCACGCTCGGTGCCGGGCGTGTCGAACAGCCCGGCCACATAGGTGCGCGCCGGAACGACCCAACGCGCGCCCCGGGTCGTCGCTCGCCCGCCCCTTACGCCCAGGAAACCGTTGCTGATCGCGAAGCGGGACTCAACGCTGCTCTCGCGAAGCGGGTCGTAGCCATCCGCGCCAAAGACCCAAATGGGATCAGTGGTCGGCTCGAGTACATGTTCCATCATCCCTGGCCTGATCATGCCGGCCGCCGGCAGAGCCGCCCTTCAGCCAGTTCATCGGCTGCGATTTCGTCCAGACTCGTCACGACAAGATCCGCTCCCGCCGCTCGCAATAGGGCAGCATCGCTGTGTCGGGCGACCCCGAGCGCCGTCATGTGGCCTGCGCGGGCCGCCTCGATGCCGGCGGGCGCGTCTTCGACCACGAAGCACTCCGCGGTTGCCACGTGCAGCTCCGCGGCAGCCAGGAGGAAAATCTCCGGGTTCGGCTTGCCCTGCCGCAAATCGCGCCCGCAGACATTGGCACTGAAGACCTTGAGCAGGCTTTGGCCAGAGTCGAGGCGGATCGCCTGCATCATTCCGTTAGCGTTCTTAGAGGACGATGCAACCGCCATGCGCCAACCGAGGGCCCCGACAGCCTGAACGAAGCGGAGCGCGTCGGGAAAGGCAGCGACACTCCCGGCATGGATCAGCTCCTCGAGCCGCTTCTGTTTGCGCTCGGCATAGGCGACTGCTTGCCGTCCGGCGTCTGGCACGCCCAGCGCCTCCAGGGCGGCACGGGCGCCGCTGAGGCGCGGTTTGCCCGCCACATGGGCCTGATACATCGCGCTGGTGAAGCGATCGGGATTAGCAAAACCTTGGAGTGCTTCGCGCCAGGCACGCTCATGAGGGGATGCGAGCAGGACGCCGTCAACGTCGAAAATGCCCGCAGTCAGCGTGTGGGGATGGTCGGACCGAGGGGCTGGTGATTCGCGGATGGTCATGATGCTTGCACTTTGCTGCCGATTGCGACGAAGTCGCCGAAGGAAATACGATTTAATGGCGCCCGGGGTTCCGAAGAGCGGACGCGATCTGTGCTCGCAGCCCATCATGCCGCGCTGGGAGAAACGCGTCAATCCTGGGCGAGGTAATCCGGAGAATGCGGTCATGGGGAGCTGTATTACTGCGCCAGCTATCCAAGACCGCCTGCCGCAATCACGCTCGACATCGACGAGGTCGGGTCCCAGGCGTGGTGTAGCTCGGTGGTAGCGGAGCCGCTGGCGACGCGCGCCTCCCCCCATGGCGCCGTTGCGAGCGAGCGGCGCAGCGGCCTTTTGGCCTTCCTGCGATTTTGTGGACACCGGAGGGCGGCTTGGCGCTCGGCCTGTCCGGGGGTGATGTCAACTTCTTAATAACTGGCTGAGGGACCTGGATTCGAACCAAGATTGACGGAGTCAGAGTCCGCTGTTCTACCGTTGAACTATCCCCCACCCGCTCCCTGCAAAAAAGGGATCCAGCGCCGAGCCCTGGCCTTACTTCCTGACGGTGGGACGTTTCACTCGGCAGGACAAGCGGGACAATGCCAGGAGCATGGCGGCACCCAGGGGAATCGGGTGAAAGACTGATGCTGCAATGAGACTTGCGAGGGAGTCGTCGTCCCATGCGGCAGTTTTGAAGTGCGCCAAAGTGACCGACTGTGACCCGAGCAAACATGTCTTCGGCGAATTTCTCTGGCCGATGGATACCGTCGGCTGTTGGCGCCGTGCGGGTAGGCGCTCCTCCCTACAAGCCAACGGTTAATTTGCCGCGCCGGTCCACAGCGCGACTCACACGCGCGCAAATCCCGCCCCTATGAGGGGCGATGCATCGTCGGCGACGACCGACACATACCCGTCCTGAACGAGAAACTGCTGGCCACTCAACGTATAGACATGGGTGATGCCCGGCGGTGCTTTTAGGCGGACGCGCGGTGGTTCGACGCGGCCGGTCGCGATGTCGGCCAGTTGCCGGTAGTATTCGAGAAGGCCCCACCCCGGCGGTCTGTGCTTCGTCCAGGCGAGTGCTTGCGACGTCGAGTCCACCTGATCGTCGTACCGGCCATTCGGGAACACCGTCAGCTCATGCAGATAGTCGGCGAGCCAGTGGGCCTCGCGGGGCAGGTGGACGAATCCATTCTCGATCGTCGCGGTCTGCGCGTGAAGCCGCATGATCTTGTCGCCGTCAGGCTTGTAGCGCGTCACTTTCGAAAGCCCGGCCTCGATGAGCTCTTGGATCAATTGGGTGCCCGACGCTTTATCCTCGATCAGGATGACGGACGGGTTAAACAACAAATGCTGGTCGTGAACGGCGCGCTTGAGGTCGAAGTAGGCGAGCTTCTTGCGCAAGACATTGAGAAGGTAGAACTGCGGGCCTTTGACCCCCCAGGTCGTGCAGACGGAATAGTCCGCAAGCTCTGTTGGTTTGTTGGCGGTGTCCCAGCTTTGGATGATTTGGTCGAAGCGCGCGGGCAGGGCGTCTGGCTCGTAGCGCCGAAACCAAGCGTCCTTGACCATGCCGCCACCTGCTGGAGCGGGGGTCTGCTGATATTGGCCGGCAAAATTAGAGGTACCTAAGGTCGCGCAAATCTGTTCGAGGGTTTGGAGAGACTCGCGCTCCGGATGCAAGACTTCCCCGGCTCGCCGGATGAACCTCTTGCGGCCGAACAGCGTATCGACGCTGTGCTCCTCGTCGGCCTCTGCGATAGCAGGGAAGGACACGAGGTCCCACGCCTCCTGCGTGAGGACGTGGCCAGCCAGATCATCCTCGTGCAGGCGCTGCATGATGATAATGATCGCACCCTTCGCCTTGTCGTTCAGACGCGAATAGAG
>JBAUNU010000437.1:0-5070 GCA_049579405.1 Methylocella sp. | reverse complement strand
AGGCAAGATCGAAAACAATTCAACATGCCAAGTCGCGCGGCATTCGCGGCGCGGCGGCAGATCGCCCTTGTTGGCATCGTGGCCCGGAAAACAAAAACCCATCGGCACGATCGCGATCCTCGCCTCGTCGTAGAACGTTTCGCGCGAAACGCTCATCCATTGCCGCAGACGATCGCCGGAGGCATCGTTGAAAGACAGCCCACTGACATGCACTTTCACGCCAGGCGCCTGGCTGGCGATGAGCAGCCGCGCGGTCGAAGACAGGCGCAAGACGGGGCGCGGCTCGTGCGGGAGCGGCGTGCCACGCGGCGTCTCAACGCAAATACGGCAGGCCCTGATGCGCCCGGCCAGCGCCGCGAGCCTGGATATCGAATGTCTGTCCGTCATAGCAATCGCTCGTCCCGGCGTTTCCATTCCGGTCCGCTCATGTGAGCGGCGACGTTCCGCTTCGCCGGAAAGCCGCCGAATCAAGCCTAATCCCTTGCCTTTTTGCAAGCGTCCCGCACCGGCTCGAGCGGTCCCTGATCAATTTCGACGTCCGTTAACGTACAGTGAGTTCTATCCCCGCAGGTTCAGCCCGCCTCTGTGAAAAGCGCCGCGGTTCTGAACATCAGGTCCAGACAAGTCTTCGTTGCGAACAAATCGAATGAACGCTTGCGCGGCTCATTAATCTTCTTCCGGCATCGTCGCCGCAATCTTTCGCGCGAAGCGAGAATTGAACGGGTCTTGCAAAGGATGACCGACGTCACCGCGGAAATGATCGAGCGCGGATGCGCAGACGATCCGGCCGCCGCCACGCGGCGCGGATGCCTGGCCGCCGAGGTACGCGAAGGGCGCGAGAAGCTGACGTCGTCCGCATCGGGCCAATGTGGCTTCGACATCGAATTGCTTCGCCTTTTCGCGAAAGGACGCAGATCGTCGGGCCCCGCCATGGCCGTGCTACGCGCGGTGGCCGCCGCGGCCGCCGCCACATGGGTCGCCATGGACGCGGTTCTGATTTGGCTCGCCCTCGATTTCGCGGCGCTCGGTGTGGCTTACCGGATTGCCGGCAAGTTCCTGGACGCCGAAGAAGCCATGCTCGACGCCAGCCGCTGGCGCCGCAATTTCATCTTTGCCGAAACGCTCCAAGGAATCGCATGGGCGGGGATCGTTTGGCTCATTAGCCAGTCCGGTGAACCCGCCGCGCACAGCTATGCCCTCGTCCTGCTTTTGCTCGTTGCCGCAATGAATGCGACGATCTGCGCCCCGATTCCGTCCGCGGTGGTTGGCGCCTTGACGCCGATGACCCTCGCAACTCTTAGTTTTCTGGGTCCAGCGAGCCTTTCCGATGGAACCCTGCCGCTGATTGCGTTGGCGTGTGGCACGCAGCTTTATATCATGGTCGTTGCCAGGAGGTTGCATGCGGCGTCGTTCGAGGCGCTGTCATTTCAAGCCGAAAAGGACGAGCTGATCGCCGAGCTCGGACAAGCCAAGGCAAACAGCGATCTGGCCCGCCGCCGCGCCGAGGCGGCAAATCTCGCCAAATCGCACTTCCTCGCTACGATGAGCCATGAATTGCGCACGCCGCTCAACGCCATTCTTGGGTTTTCCGAAGTCATGAAGGGCGAATTGTTCGGATCGCACGCCGTCGCATCCTACAAGGAATATTCAAACGACATCCATGCGAGCGGACAGCACCTTTTGATGCTGATCAATGAAATCCTCGATCTCTCCAGGATAGAGGCTGGACGTTTCGACCTCAAGGAAGAAGCGGTCGCTCTCCCTCATCTTGTCGAGGATTGCCGGCATCTTCTAGGGCTGCGCGCGAAAAAGCGGCAGATCACCATCGAAAAGGCCGTGGAGGCGGATTTGCCGCGGCTCTGGGCCGACGAACGCGCTATTCGACAAGTAACATTGAACCTTCTGTCGAACGCGATCAAGTTCACTCCGCAAGGCGGAACGATCAAGATCAGGATCGGCTGGACCGCGAGCGGCGGTCAATATGTGGCCGTGCGCGACAGCGGTCCTGGAATTCCGGATGACGAGATCCCTATTGTCATGGCCTCGTTTGGCCGTGGCGCACTCGCGCAAAAAAACGCCGAGGAAGGCTCCGGCCTCGGTTTGCCGATCGTGAAGGGCCTCATCGAACTCCATGGCGGATCCTTCACCCTGAAATCCAAGCTTCGCGAAGGCACCGAAGTCATTGTGGTCTTCCCGCCCGAACGGGTAATGGACGCATTGCCCGCGGTGGCGGCGGAAAATGCCGGGTCCAGGATGGGAAGCTGGGGCCGACGCGGACCGCCGATATGAGCGGAAAAGAGGCTATCCTTTCTCCACCATCTCGATTTCCTCGGCGCTGAGGCTATACAGCGCGTAGACGAGCGCATTCATCTCTCTTTCTTGCCCAACGATTTCGGCGTCCAGAGAGGCCAGCTCACGCTCGAGGGCGACAATCTGCAAGACCACGGGAGAGCCGTCGTTCATGGTCAATTTACGAAGCGCGCCACAGAGTCTTTTGCCGGCGGTCCGTTCCGTGATTTGAAGGGTTGCCGCCAGCACCTTCCATTGCGCGAGAATAAAAGTACCTTCGGCCTCGCTTTCAAAGACACGATCGATGACGGTCACCCCGTCGATCGAAAACGAAAGCTCGCCATCGGCGAAGGCGGCATCGAGTGCCGCGCCGGGGTTGAGGCGCTGTCCGATGGCTTCGTGCAAAGCCTCGGGGGCGTCGCCATATTGTTTGGCGGCCCATGCCCGGCGCCCTTCGGTATCCAGGATGGGAGGCGCCTCGGGTTCAAGCTCTCGTTTCGACGTTAAATTCGGGAAGAGCCATGTCTCGGGCTTGGCGCGCCGCTGGATTGTTTCCATGCGCTTGGCGAGACCAACAAGCTTGTCGCGCCGCGCCGTGTGGGATTCCTGCAGTTTCCGCGCGCGCCGCGCGATGTTGGCGGCTTGTTCGGGTGAGGCGTCCGGAATCGGCCTTCCGCTTCTGGTCGGCATCCAGCGCGCTTCGGATCCCCTTAAATTCGCAGAGCACCTGCGGAATCGGGCCCGGAGCTGTCTTGCTGAAGGTGCCGATAGCAAGATCGGCTTCGCCACTGCCGCCGTTTGCACCTGAACCGGGAATAGCGAACTTCGGATAAAGAGAGAACCCGGTCCCGGAGCCCCGCTGGCCGGTCTGGACGTAGCCCCATGTCTCGCGGAAGAATACGTCGATGAACGCGGATTCCGCCGAAGTCTCCTTCAAATCCGTGCGCTTGGCCCATAAGGCGAGGCGATCATCCAGGGCTTTTTCGTTTTCCGAATCGTGCCAGGCGCGGTACTCCAAATCCCAATGCGACCGCGGAAAGCTCTTTGAAACGAAGGCAACATGCAGGTCGCTCATTGTGGTTTCCGCTACCTTGCGCGGGGCAGGCGAGGTCTCAAATTCGACTCGGTGTTTACGGCTCAGCCTGCCATTAAAGGATAATAAAGGACCCGTTCAATGAAATCGACGCCCAACACTTTGAAATGGTTGCTCGCCGCGGTTCTTCTTGACTTTGCCGCCGCTTCACCCGCCGCCGCTCTGGAACCGTCGGCGGCGGAAACGGCAATGGGTCCGGCGGCAAAGGCCGGCCATCAAAATGGGGACGCCGGGCATGGGCAAGCGTCAACGGCGGTTGCTCCCAATTCCCTGCCCGCCGCCGCGACGACCTCCCATACGATCGAGCTTCCCGGCCGCAGCCTGCGCTTCAAGGCGATTGCCGGGCCGATCCGCTTGAGCGACGCCGAGAGCCTCGACGCCAAGGCCGATATCGCCACCACGGCCTTCATTCTCGAAGGCGCCGATTCCGCCAAGCGCCCGGTCACATTCGCGATCAACGGCGGGCCAGGCGCCGCCTCCGCCTGGCTCGATCTCGGCGCCATGGGGCCTTGGCGGCTGCCGCTCGATCGTCCATCGCCTTCACCGTCGGCGCCTCCGGTCACGGTCGACAATGCCGATACCTGGCTCGATTTCACCGATCTCGTTTTCATCGATCCGCCCGGAACGGGCTACAGCCGCATTTTGGCAAAGGGAGACGAGACACGCCGCCACTTCTATTCGATCAATGGCGACATCGAGACGCTGGCGGTCACGATCCGGAAGTGGCTCGCCGCCAACAAGAGGCTCGACAGCCCCAAATTCATCGTTGGCGAGAGCTATGGCGGCTTTCGGGCGCCAAAACTCGCGCGGCGGCTGCAGGACGAGGAGGGAATCGGCGTCGCGGGCCTTGTGCTAATTTCGCCGGTGCTCGATTTCGCCTGGTTCGAAGGCGCCAATAATCCCCTCACATTCGCAATGCGGCTGCCTTCGCAGACGGCCGTCGCGCGGGGGCTAGCGGGACCCGAGGGGCGCGCGGCCCTTTCCGACGTGGAAGCCTATGCGGCGGGTCCCTACCTCGCCGATCTCCTGCGCGGCGAGCGCGATTCCCAGGCGCTCTCGCGCATCGCTGAAAAAGTCGCGAGTTTCACCGGCCTCGATCCGGCGCTTGTCCGCAAGCTCGGCGGGCGCATCGACGTGGCGACATTCGCACGCGAGAGGGATCGTGCGAGCGCCAAGGTCACCAGCATTTACGACGCGCGCGCCGGCGGTTTCGATCCTTCCCCTCATGCCGCCGCAAGCGATTATTCCGATCCCGTTCTCGACGCGATCAAGACCCCGCTCGCGAGCGCGATGGCGGATCTTACCGGCAATCGCCTCGGCTGGACGGTCGAAGCACGCTATGAGATCCTCAACGACAATGTCACCCGCGCCTGGGACTGGGGCAGCGGCCGCGACCGCGCGGAGGCGCTGTCCGATCTGAAGCGCGCGATGGCGCTCGATCCTTCCTTGCGCGTGCTCGTCGCGCATGGCCTCACCGATCAAGTCACCCCCTATTTCGCTTCGAAAGTTCTGATCGACCAGGTACCGCCGATGGGCGATCCGGACCGCCTGCGCCTCAGGGTTTATGGAGGCGGCCATATGCTCTATCTGGACGGCAAATCCCGGGCCGGCTTGCGGGAAGACGCGCGGAAATTGATCATGGGGAACTAAGCAGACGTGCGCTGATTGGCCAACGGGGAGTTTTGATG
>JBAUNU010000436.1:0-1704 GCA_049579405.1 Methylocella sp. | reverse complement strand
GCGCGCCAAGATCGCGGTGATTTCGCGGGATACTTCGATCGATCCGGTCGGCGCCTGCGTGGGCATGCGCGGATCGCGGGTGCAGGCGGTCGTCAATGAATTGCAGGGCGAGAAGGTCGATATCATTCCATGGTCGCCGGATGCCGCCACCTTCATCGTCAACGCCTTGCAGCCGGCCGAAGTTGTCAAGGTCGTGCTTGATGAGGATTCCGCGCGGATCGAGGTCGTCGTGCCCGATGACCAGCTTTCCCTGGCGATCGGGCGCCGCGGCCAAAACGTCCGGCTTGCGTCGCAGCTTACCGGCTGGGATATCGATATTTTGACGGAGGCGGAGGAATCGGAACGCCGGCAGAAGGAATTCGCCGAGCGCACGAGCCTCTTCATGAAAGCGCTGAACGTCGACGAAGTCGTCGGCCAGTTGCTTGCGTCGGAAGGGTTCCGGTCGGTCGAAGAATTGGCTTTCGTCGAGCATTCCGAGGTTGCCGCGATTGAGGGTTTCGGTGAGGACACGGCCACCGAGATCCAGACCCGCGCACATGATTTTTTGGCCAAGGTCGAGGCGGAGCAGGACACGCGGCGGCAAGAACTCGGCGTTTCCGACGAACTCAAGGAAGTCGCCGGGGTCACGACGGCGATGCTCGTCAAATTTGGCGAAAACGATGTCAAGACCGTCGACGACCTCGCCGGCTGCGCGACCGACGATCTCGTTGGCTGGAGCGAACGCAGGGACGGCGAGACGGCGAAGCACGCCGGCGTTCTCGACGGTTTCGAAATCTCGCGCGAGGAAGCGGAAGCCCTCATCATGACCGCGCGGGTCAAGGCCGGGTGGATCGAAGGCGTGCCCGATCGCACGGCGGAGGACACCTTCGAAAACGAGACCGGCGAATAGGAGAAAATCATTTGGCCAGGCCCGGACTCCTCGACGCGGAAGGTTCGCCGCGACGAACCTGCATCGTCACACGGGCGAAAGGTTTGCCCGAGGACATGATTCGTTTCGTTGTTGGGCCAGGTGCGCTCATCGTGCCTGACATCAGACGAAAATTGCCGGGGCGCGGCGTTTGGGTGACGGCGCGGGCCGGCCACGTGGCGGAAGCCGTCAAGAGGCAAGCGTTCTCCCGTGGGTTTAAGACAAAGGTCGTGGCTTCGGAGAGTTTGGCGGCCGAGATCGAGGCTCTTTTGACGAAGGACTGCCTGCAGGCTTTGTCGCTCGCCAGCAAGGCCGGTCAAGTCGTGAGCGGTTTTGCCAAGGCCGAGGAGGCAATTGCCTCGGGCGCCATCGCCGGTCTTGTTCATGCCGCGGATTGCGGCGCCGACGGGATGCGCAAACTCGGGCAAAGCCTGCGCCGGCGTTATGGCGATGAGCGGCCGCGGCCGCGCGTGGAACTGTTTCGATCCGGCCAATTGGATTTGGCGTTGGGGCGGGCAAATGTGATACACGCTGCTTTGATCGAGGGACCGGCAAGCGAGGGATTTTTGGCACGCTGCCGGAAGTTGACGCTTTATCGATCCGGATCGCCTGGGGCGGAAAGCCCGGACCTTCCGGTGTGCTGAAACCGAATGGGCGGGAACGCAAGACTGATGAATGACACCAAGAACCCCGCTGACACGCTGAGCGTCGCTCCGGCCAAAACGCTAACATTGAGGCGTCCGGTCGAGGCGGGCATCGTGCGCCAGAGCTTTTCGCATGGACGCTCGAAAGCGGTG
>JBAUNU010000435.1:0-7399 GCA_049579405.1 Methylocella sp. | reverse complement strand
GGTCATTCTCGGGGTATGTTTCACCGACGGAATCGAGGTTGCAAAAGAAGAAGCTCAAACTGCCGCCTGACCTCGCTCGTCACCAACATTCGATCATAACTCTTCGTCGGGATCCTGAGCATGTCAGTTCGCCAATTGATTACGGGAAAATCCGATGGGCGGGCCGGGTAGCGGGAACCGCTGGCGCTACGGCGCGAAGTCCACGACGGACGATTACCCGTACTCTGGACGTGCGGCGCTGGGCGCGGGAAGGCGTGCTAAGGCCAGGCTATTGGGGCGGATGGCAATGGACGCGCGACGGTGAAACCGTGGCATCAATCCAGATGCGGGCCGAGCAAGACCACGTGATTCTTATTTACCGGCAGCGCAGCGGCGACGCTGAGTGGAAGGACGAGCACTATGCTTTGCGCATCGTGCGCACGCCATGCAACCTCGGCGGCTCACGCGCTTGGTTCATCTGCCCGGCTGTGGGCTGTGGGAGGCGCGTGGCGATCCTCTACGGAGGCGGCATCTTCGCCTGCCGGCACTGCTATCGGCTCGCCTACCCCAGTGCGCGCGAAGACGTGTGTGACCGCGCAGCCAGGCGCGCTGACAAACTACGCGCGCGCCTGGGCTGGGAACCCGGCATTCTGAACGGAGGGGGCGGCAAGCCGAAGTGGATGCGCTGGAGCACATTCGAGGGGCTGGCGGCCGAACATGACCAGTTGGTCAGGCGATCTATACAGGCGGCGGTCTTGAAGTTCGGGCCGCTCGCAAGCGATTTTCGCTTCTGAGTCCTTGCAGGTTCAATCTGGTCCCAGGCTGGACGCGGAAAAAAAGGAGGCGCGAAAAAAATTGTTGGCCTGTTGGCCTCGCTGGCTTCCTTTAAAAAAATGAAGCAAGCAATAATCAGAGAGGTGATGCCCTATTTGGATGCCCAGGAGCCAGATCCAGACGGTAAAGCTCGCCATATTTGGCACGAATATAAGCGAGATAGGGCGTGGTGCTCATCGGCCCGCCGGTCGCCCGCATGACGATCTCATCCGGCTGGAACTTCCGCCCATGCTGGTAGAGATTTTCGCGCAGCCAGGTGCGAAGCGTTCCGAACTCCCCCTTTGCGGTCTCAAGCGGAATATCGGGATGAGCTTCGACAGCGGCCGCATAAAACTGCGCGCTGAGAATATTGCCAATGGTGTAGCTCTGAAATCCGCCACCGACGGTGCCGCTGCCGCCATACCAATGCACGTCTTGCAGACAGCCATCGCGGTCGTCGGCCGGAGCAAGGCCGAAATCGGCCCGCATGCGAGCGCGCCAAGCTTCTGGAAGATCCGTGATGCGCAGATGGCCTTCGAGCAATTCCAGCTCCAGGTCGAAACGCATCATAATATGGAGATTATAGGTGACCTCATCGGCATCCGTGCGGGTCAAAGAGCGTTGCACCTTGTTGATCGCGCGATAAAAGGACTCGAACCCTATCTGTCGGAATTGATCTGGAAAGGTATCCCGGAGAACCGGGTAGAAATGCTCCCAGAAGGCGCGGCCGCGGCCGATCACATTTTCCCAAAGCCGCGACTGGCTCTCATGCACGCCTGCCGATGTTCCCGATCCAAGCGGCGTGCCCGCAAGCGCGGCGGCGACACCCTGCTCGTAAAGCGCATGACCGGACTCGTGCATGGTCGAGAACAGCGCGTCGCCGAAATGTTTCTCATCGACGCGGGCGGTAATCCGGACGTCTCCCGCGGAGAACTTGGCACAGAAAGGATGATGGGTCTTGTCGAGCCGCCCGCGATCGGTGTCGTAGCCCGAATTGCTTGACCACCGAAAGGCTGAACTCCAGCTGCTTCGGCTCGCTGAACGTACCACGCAAGCAGCCGTCGCCGGGAACGGGCTGATCGGCAATGGCGCGCACGATCGGTATCAATTCGCTCCTGAGTCCGGCAAAGAGAGAGCGTACCGAAGCTGTCGTCACGCCTTCCTCGGCGGCATCGATCAGAGGGTCGGCGACATGCTGATAGGGCGCAAAAAAGCCAGCGTATTCGCGACTGAGATCGACAGCCTTTTCCAGGAACGGCAACATCGTCGCAAAGTCGTTCGCCGGTCTCGCCCGCGTCCAGGCGTCATAAGAAGTGGAGGCAAGCGCGCTGGCCCGGGCGACATAAGCGCTGGGTAGCTTGATGGCCTTCTCGAAGTCGCGGCGGGCAATCCGTATCAGGCTCGCCTCATCCGAGTCATAAGGCGCGCCAGCGGCATATGGCGCAAGTGCGTCGAGCAGTTTGCCCAGTGCTGGATCGACGGATTTTTCATGCGCAAGCCTGCTGAGCGTTGCGCGCTGGCGAGCCCGCGCCTGAGCTCCGCCTCTCGGCATATAGGTGGCCTGGTCCCAGCGGAGCACAGACCGTGCCGCCGCAAGATCGCTGATTTCGAACAGGCGGCGCTTCAGCTCGGCAAGTTTGGTCTCGGCCGACTGAAGGCTGCGTGTTGCCGTTGCCGCGCGCGCCTTTACGACGCCAGCGCCGGCCTTGGTCTTGCCGGCCTTGTTCATATCCGGGGATCTTTGTTGCCGGGCGCAGGGTCACTCAAACTGGCCGGTTCGGACAAGGCATCAAGGGACAACGGCTTCATTCGGCATTCCCCAAATAGTTATCGATGCTGGCCCTCATCGTAACCTTGTTTGACTCGCCCGCAAGGCATGGAACTCAAAAATGGCGCGGAATTTGGCGTCATTATCTGGTTGACGCGACCGTCGAATTGCCGCGCCAACTCGGCCAACGTCTTCGCGCCCTTCACCGCAGCCGATGCCCCTTTTTGCCTTTCGCCGGGCTAGGTTCCGGCGCGCGCGTTTCGTCATCGAGTCTCCTGATCCGCGGCCGTCCTCGCCACGGTCAGGCAGAAATTCCCATTCGCCCGCCGTTCAAATTTGCCGAGCCATCTCTGACCGGAAATCGGTCGATCGAGGCCTGCAAAAGCCATCCGACCCCGCCGATCAGGCTATGATGCCACGCAGCGAGGCGCGGAGCGATCAGGATCGGGGCCGCGGAAGCCGGAATCGCTCTGGAGCTGCCAGGTCTAGGATCGGTCGAGGCAGGTTGGAGCGCAGCTCTCGCTGTCGACCTTCGCGCGCGTAGCGTTTGCGTTATGGGGTTTCAAAGTGCGCGCTCGACCGTGAATGCCGGGCGTCCTGGCGAATTGCCGACTACACTTTGCCTTCGACCTTAAGCCCTCCGGCCGCAAACAAGCCTAATCGTGAGCCCAAGACGTTTTCCAGCGCATCCATTGACCGCGTACCCGCCAAAATTGTTGGTATAGATGTTGGCATCTCTGGTTTTGTTTTTAACCTAAGCAGCTGGTATTTAGTATGAAATTTGGCATCCAATGGATGAGGCCCGGGCCCACTAACCGCCGTCCTTACGCCGTTATGTGAGGCACTATCCTGCGGCCACCGATGCCGCGATGAAGCTCTTTCAGCACAGCAGAACGGGCTTTCTGCAATTCCGGCACGCGCCGATTCGCGGGTATCGAACTCATCGGACCGGAAACAACCGGTTCGTAGAGCTCACCAATTGACCTCCGGTTCCAAGCCGGCCGGTCATCGATAGCGATCGACCAAGATTGCCGGCTTGGAATCATTTACCTATGAAAAAACCGTCAACACGACCTAATTATCACGGCAGTGAGAATTGCGTGAAGAAAGCCCAAATCTGGTCAAACGAGATATCATGAGAAACGGGGCCGATGAGCGATGGGTCCAGATATTGAGCGCCATTCGGGTAGGTATGTCCCATCCCGGTCACGGTGCAGAAAGTAACTTGCGAGCTGCTAGCGCACGATGGATTTGTGACGCAAGTCGCGGCGCCGTTCTGGTATGTAGTGGTTTGTGTCCCGGAGCAGGCGTCAATCGAGATCCATCGAAGGTTCATGGATGGGGCGGACGCGAAGTTGAACTTGCTCCCAACTGGAGTTAAAATACCAGGCGCGCACCCAGGAAAGTTATCCCCCCCGTTGTACGGATGGCAAAGGTCACCAGTACCGTGAATTAGCATATCTGGCATTGCCGGGATGCCGGGCGCGCAGGCGTCTTCCATCGATGCCGCGACAGGCGCGATCGCGGCAATGGAGGTGGAGAGTTCGCAGCCGAGGCGGTTGGCCATCGCCCCGCCGTTTGAAAAACCGGTCGCATAGATATGCTTTGGATCGATGTTGTACTGCAGTTCGATCTGCGAAATGACCTGCGCGATATAGCCGACATCATCGATGTTGGGATTGCCGACTCGGAGAACCACCCCATCGACGGTCGTCGTGCCGGCATTCCATGTGTATCCTATGCTACTGCCTTGCTGGGTGCCTTGCGGGGCCAGCAAGATGAAGCCGTACTTCTCGGAGTAATACGTGATTTGGTCCGCCTCTGTCATATTGCTTCCCCCGCCATGCAGGTACATCACCACAGGCGTTGCATGATTGAGAGAGTAGGAGTTGGGAATGTGCACCTGATAGAAGCGCTGAATATTCTGATACATGAAAGTGAACGTGTTATAGCTGTAGTAGCTGCTTGCTTGCGCCGTTGGCAAAAGCGCAATCCATGCCAGGGCAATGGCGATCGGCATGAGAAGAAAACCGCGCCGCAAGGGCCAGCGGCTAAGCGGAGTTGCTTCCGATGGAGTTGTAATTGTTCGCTGAATTGGATGATACTCGTTCATGTCTTAATCTCCTCTTTGTGGGGCGATCCCCAGCGAGGAAAGAATTTAAAGAAGACATGTTACCGATTGAGGCCGGAAGTGGTGACGTTTTGATGAATTATTATAGGCTAAACAAGATGAAATGACTGACCACGGCTTTCGCGAGCGGCGTCTTCGATCCTGAACGAATGCCGCCTTTGGAACCCTGACGCCATCGAGCGGAAGTTAGCCCATGTCGATGCGCGGTCTCGATCACGTTCCGCGCGAGCAATTGATCGCGCTCGCCAAGCTCGTCGTGCCTTATGGCGGCCTGCTGCGCGCTGGCGTCCGGTCTGGTCAGGTTGTCGCGGTAAACGGCGCGACCGGATATTATGGGTCTGCCGGTGTAATGACTGCGCTCGCCATGGGAGCCGCAAAGGTTGTCGCGGTGGGGCGGGACGGGAAGCGCTCGACGACTTGCACGGGCGCTCGCTTCGCGTGTCATGCCGGCGGTGCTGACTGGGACGGATATGGAAGCCGACATCACCGCCATAACAGACAGAGGCGGGCGGCCGCACCGGCATGACGCTTGATATGCTGGATCAAGCGGCCAGCACAGCGACCACGTTTCGCGGCCTTAAGATCCTTGAGACGCGGCGGACGGCTGGTGGTGATGGGCAGCGCCAGCGCGCCGCTGGAACTCACCTTCGGCGACATGCTTAGCAACGACTGGGAAGTGGCCGGCAATTTCATGTATCCGAAGACGGCTCCCGCCTCGCTGGCCGGGCTTGTTGCAAGCGGATTACTCGATCTCGCGCCAGTCCGCCTCCGGCGAGTTTCATTCTCGCGGCTGTTGGAGGCAATCACGGCGGCGACCTCAATGCGCGACCTGGACTTGACCGCTGTGGAGCCGGGTTTGCCCGAGGGCGAGAAGCCTGAACGCCGCGGACTTCTAAGACACGGTCGATCAAACTTGGTCGCGGCTCCTTCGGCAGAATAGGCTCAGCACGTCCGCAGCCATCACGTGCGCGGACATAGTGCTATAGCGTAGACGTAGTGCACATCTTCATCGGTCGTGGCCCGCCTATTTACCTCTGGTTCCGACCCGCCGGTCGCCGAAATATTTGGCCAATCCGGTCGAACGGCATCGCCGATCCATCGAACTTCGATGTGGCCCGATGCTTGGTATTCCGCAATTCCGGCACGCGCCGATTCGCGGGTATCGAACTCATCGGACCGGAAACAACCGGTTCGTAGCTTCGGTCGAAGGCCAACTCCATGGCTTGGATTGCGATTCCAGTCTCTACGCGACCGCGAATCGAAAGGGGAACGCAACACGCCGGTTCTTAAAATTACACCGGACCGTCCGGGCTTTGGCTTCCGCTAATCTACCAACACGGAACCAATCAAGCCATCGCCGTGCTTTTCTTCGCGACTGTTCGGCAAGCTTCGCCGCCGCGCCGCCTATGACCGGCACCGGCAAGTTCGCTTGGCCTGGCCCCATCGGCGCCTCCGCCTCCCTAAATGGATTCGTCCAAACGATACCCAAGATAGCGAACCGAATTGATGGGGTCGTAACCGAGCCGGCAGCGCAATTTCTTGCGCAGCTTGCTGATATGGCTTTCAACCACGTTCTCTTCGACATGCTCGTCAAAAATTCCATAGATGGAATTGAAGATTTGGGCCTTGCTGACGCGCCGGCCGCGATTATTGACCAGATATTCCAGGATTCGCCGCTCGCGCCGCGGCAATGGCAGAGAAACGCCCTTGAGTTGCGGATCCCGGCCGTCGAAAAAGACCCGCAATTCGCCGATCACGGCACAGTCGCGCTCCCCCTCATGCCGGCGCCGGATTGCTCCCGCCCTGGCCAGTATCTCGCGAACATGGACCGGTTTGCGCACCACATCATCGACGCCCGCAGCGAACAAATCCAGCGTCTGCTCGAGGGAAGGTGTCTCGTTCATGGCGATCACCGGAGCCCGGGTGCGGTCCTTGATCATCTTGGGGTATCGCTGCCGGTCCCGGCAGTCCCCGAGGAGAAATGCTTCGACCGCGATGAGGTCGGCATCGGCCGCCGTCGCCACCCATTCCTGGAATTCCAGGGGACAAAATCCGGCCGAGGACACGCCTTCGCTGCCGAAACGACATGTATAACCAGATGTTACAATTTCACGTTCGTCAATTATCACCAACATTGAAATCTCCCGCGAATCTCGATTTCATTCATTAACGAATAACAACTTATGGTTAAATGTCAAATGATTGTTCTCGTCAAAATTGTATTTCTGGCGCGGTTTCCACAACCTGCGGTTGTTCTGCGGCCCGGCTCCCGGCGGCAATCAGGGCACCGGCTCATTGCGAATGCGCTCCGCCGCGCGGGAAAATTTCTGGAACTTCCGCCTGCCAGCCGAAGGCGCGGCCGTGCTTGTTTTTATCGGCGGCCAGGCTGTGCCGCTTGCCGCGCTTCGCGGTTTTCAACTACGGAGCTTGGTGATTTCGACCGGCTCCGGATTGAGATCGACGCCATGCAGATTGCCCGCGAGAATTGCGCGGTCCGCCTGCCGGCATGTCGCTCGAAAATCCTAGTCGGCGATTTTCGCGAAATTCTCGCGGACGAAATCCGAGATGCTAAGGGCGTCGATAACGGCGTTTCTGGCAAAGAGTCAGCTTCGAAAGCCTCGCCTATCCTTCGAGCCGGCGCCTTCCGCGCCTAACTTTTACCGCCGCCCTACCCCTGCCCTTCCGCCCGCCCCGCGGCTTTTCTGCGC
>JBAUNU010000434.1:0-17273 GCA_049579405.1 Methylocella sp. | reverse complement strand
GGCCGAGGCCATGATCACCGGCCGTCATTCGGAAGCGGCCGAAGCCTTTCTCGCGGCGCACTCGATCGACCGCGCCACGGTCGATCTTATCGGCTTTCACGGCCAGACCGTTTTGCACCGGCCCGGGCGCCGCCTGACCGTGCAGATCGGCGACGGCGCGAGTCTCGCGGCAAAATTAGGGATCAGGGTCGTTCATGATTTTCGCGCCGCCGATATGGTGCAAGGCGGGCAGGGGGCGCCGCTCGTGCCGGTGTTTCATCGCGCGCTTGCCGCCGCGGCAGGTTTTTTGGAGCCGGTCGCATTCATCAATATTGGCGGCATCGCCAATATAAGTTTTATCGCGCCGGGCGAGGAACCGATTGCCTGCGACACAGGGCCTGGGAATGGGTTGCTAGACGATTTGATGTTGAAGCGCCTTGGCGCCGCCTTCGACCGGGACGGCGCGACCGCTTCCAGAGGCAAGGCCGATGGCGCGGTTTTGAGCGCACTTCTCGCGCATCCTTTTTTCCTGACCCCGCCGCCGAAATCGCTCGACCGCAACGATTTTTTGGGGACGGCCGTCGAGGGTCTCGCGACCGAAGATGCGGCGGCGACGCTCACCGCCTTCACCGCGGCCGGCATCGCGACCGTGCTGCCGCTGTTGCCGTCGCGCCCCTCGTTCGCAATTATTTGCGGCGGCGGCGCGCGCAACAAAAGCTTGCTGCGGGAATTGGCGGAGCGGCTGCCTTGCCCGGTCGTTTTGGCCGAAACCTTCGGCTGGTCGAGCGACGCCATGGAAGCCCAGGCCTTTGCCTATCTCGCGGCGCGGCGGGAGAAGAATCTGCCGATTACGTTTCCGATGACCACGGGGGTCGATAAGCCGCTGGAAGGCGGGGTCGTCGCGGAACCGTGAGTGGCTTGAGATTCCTCCTGCCGGGTGATTCGCGTTCTCAATGGCGGCGAAGCGAACATAGGTTCGTTGCACGATTGGCGTCGTTTCCGGTGAATAAATGCCGCGATCGGAAATGCCTAAAGAAATTGAGATCGCGCAGATGTTTAAGAATGACCGGTCTTTGGCGGTAGCGGACTATTTTGGTGTTGCAAAGAATCTGCTGGTCGCGAGCCGTATCCCTGATCATCAGGAACCGAGCGGGCTCGTGCGGGCGGCCGTTCAATCCAACACGTTGCCAGGCCCTTCGGGATGCGCCGGATCGGCTCCTAAACCCATTCGGCCAGGCGTTCCCGAATTATCAAAGACCCTGCGATAGCAGTCATCGAGCGAGGTGCAAGAAGGATGGTTTTGGTAAAACCCATGCTGCGGCTGTTCATACTGCTCTTGTGCCGCGCCGACGCGCATCGAGGCCACCAGAGCTGCTACAGCGAGCCCAATCTTCTGAGCTTTGTGGCGGGCGAGCGCCTTTTGTGACCAAGTCTTCATAGCGAGCTCCCGTTCCCGTCGAGCCATTACCTTGAACGTATGTATATCACACATCTTCACTTTGTCACCAAATTGCGCGCCCTGACCCGGATGCGACCAGGCGAGTTAGTCAGAAAGCAAAGCACTCTAACAGCCCCGCGTTCCCGCCTCGAACCCGCTCGCCGTCTCGGTCTTGTTCGGCTTACCGGATGACGTGCAGGCCTCGTGGCACTTCATGATAGTCACCGGACACTGCGCGAGTTGCATGATGCGACCCGCGCGAGTCTATTGACAATGCCGGCATCTTCAATGTTAAGCTCGCTGTGGCGATGGAGTTCGCCTTAGAACCGCCTCTTGGGGCTGATGACTCCTACTAGCATTGATGCGGCAGGAGTTTGTATGAGATGTCCCCGGCGCCCCGATGGCAACCTGGAATTGGCGTGCTTGCGGCGCAGCCTCGAGCGGGCCAACTTTTCCCATGACCGCGAAATATTGCTTCCGCTCAGCAATCGGCATGCGGGAGAAACAGCCGCGCCGCTAGGATCGTTGGCAGCGCTTCATCAGCGCTTAGGCTACGTCCACCGATGCCCATGATGTACCCCAGGCGCCTGCGCGGCTGGCGCTTCATTCTGTTGAACGTGGCGACGGGCCTGGCGAATGTCGTCGTCCTGTCCAATGTTCCAGGCTATACTATTTTTGCTCCCTACGCGGCTGGGGATTTTCAAGGCGTGACCCCGAGCTTCGGCACATGGGGCACGACCGATCACATGATCGGCATGTGCTTCGGCTTTCCGATCGCCAGATGGCTTGCGGCCCGCTACGGCGACTACCGGGTCTACACGGCCACGCTCGCCATTTACGCCATCTTTTCTTACCTCTGCGCGACCGCCGACATCATCTGGTGGTTTGTCCCTATGCGCATCCTTCTCGGCTTCGCAGGCGGCGTCATACTCCCCGTCGGCCAGGCCATTTTGCTTGACGAATATCCGCCGGAAAAAAGAACCATCGGAGTCGGAATCTGGGGCGTCCTCAGCATGATGCCTTTTACCGTTGGCGTCTTCATGGGCGGTTGGTACAACGAATATCTTGGATGGCGCACCCTCTTTTACTCGGATGTTGTCATCGCTCTGGCGGTCGCCGGCATCACCGGATCGCTGGTTTACGGCCGCCGCATTAAACGCCACATCTCGCGTTTCGACGGCGTGGGCTTCTTTTTGCTGGCGACCATTCTGCTCGGGACGCAGACCATTTTCAATCAAGGCAATGATTTCGATTGGTTCGCGTCCCCGGTCCTCGCAGGCACTCTCGCCGTGGTCGTTGTCGCGCTGCCTTGCTTCTTCATTTGGGAGTGGGGCGAACGCCGCCCCGCGATCGACGTGAAACTTTTATTATACCGAAACTTCGCCATCGCGACGATTTGCTCGGTCGTGGGCTTCCTCGTCATTCAAGGGTTGTTATCGGTGTTTGTCGGGCAGCTCCAATTGTTGCTCGGCTATTCCTCCTTTCTCGCGGGTCTCGTCTATCTCTTGATGACCTTTCTTTCCGTTCCGCTCGTGGCGGTCATTCACGAATTGTGCCGGAAATTCGATGTTCGCCTGATCGCTTGCTTGGATTTCCTGATATTCGCCATGGTCCTGACCTGGATCGGCCTATTCGACAAGCCCGGCTATTTCGATCAGATCGCATTGCCGATGATCTTTTTCGGCTTTTCGCTTGCCGCCTTTTTCACTCCTTTGGCGGCGCTCGCTGTTCATGGCCTGCCAGGCTCGCGGTTCATTCGTGCCGCGGAGGAGTTAACCCTGCTGCGCACCGCTACCGGCGCATTTGGCATCACGCTGATGGCTGTTGTCCAGTTCCGGCGAACTCCCCTTCATCAACTCGAACTCGCGGATCACTTCGGCGGAAGGCGTTTTGCTTCGCTCGATCTCTTGTCCCAATTCTCGGAAAGGCTGCAAGCGGCAGGGTTCTCGGCGGATCAGGTGCGTAGCCTGTTGGTGAGCCTGATTCATGACGAAGCTTCTTTATTAGCTATGAACGACGCCTTCCTTCTCGGTGCAGCCGTTTTCATCGGCCTCGCTGCTGTCGTCTGGCTCGGCCAGTCGACAATCATGCCCACGAAGCCCGTCCAAAGGCTGCGCGAGGCAGAAGCCGAAGAAATGATAGAGGAAGGATGATGCGCCGGTTCCAGCCTCAAACCCGGCTGTTTTTCGGGCCCGGCGCCGGTTTCCTGCTGCTGTTTGGCGGCTGCGCCTCAATGCCGCCGGGAGGGGAGCGCGCGGAGTTCCTGGAGCCTCCGTCGATGGAGCGCACCTTGTCGAAGGCCAGCCGGCAAGAGCCGGCCGCCCCCCTCAATGCTTGGCCGGACGACCAGTGGTGGCGGCAGTTCAAAAGCCCCGATCTCGACCGGATCATGGAAATTGCCCTGAGAGAGAATCCCGGTCTAAAGAAAGAGTATGCGCGGCTTAGCGAAACAGATGCCGTAGCGCAAGTCGAAGGCGCGAGGCTGCTGCCCTGGTTGGATGCGAATGCCTCGGTAAAGCAATCTCGCTATGCGGTGCATGGCGTTGTTGCGTCATACAACCCCGATTTGGCCGGGGCAGAAAAAACCGCGGCCTTCATCAATCCTATCTCGATCAGGTACGAGTTTGACTTCTGGGGCAAGAACCGCGCCGCCTTTGAAGCGGCGTTGGGCGAGGCGACGGCTGAGGAAGCGGAGTTGGCCGAAACCCGGCTGCTGCTCACGACCGCCATCGCGCGGTCCTACATTGGCGGCGCTACCTTGACCCAGGAGCTAGCGGTGGTACGGGAGATGGTCAAGGTCAGGCGTCAATCGTTAAACGTGGCGCAGACTAGGTTCCACACGGGTCTTGGCCCGGCCGACGCCATCGTCCAGGCCAGCGTCGATCTGGAAAATGTCCTCAGGCTCGAGGCCAGCACGCGCTCACTTTTGATCATGCAGCAGAATCTGCTCGCCCGGCTGATGGGCGAGGGGCCTGATACGACCCAGAATTTGTTTGCTGAAGAAAGGATCTCAATTCCAGCACGGATCTCGCTTCCCGCGCGTCTTCCGATCGAACTCCTAGCTCACCGGCCCGATCTCGCCGCGGCCATGCACCGCGCGGAAGCGGCGGCGGAGCAAATCCATGTGGCGAAAGCGCAGTTTTTGCCTTCGGTTGATCTGGAAACCGCGACGGCCGGCCTGGAAGCTTCCGTCTTCACGAAAGAGGCGGGAACCTTACCAGGCCTTCTGTTCCGGGGCGGAGCCCTCAACTACGCGATCATGCCGGGCATCCATCTTCCCTTGTTCGAAGGCGGGCGTCTGCGCGGGCAATTGGCGGCAGCACGGTCGCAATACGATGAAGCGGTGGAACTTTATAACGACACTCTATTGCATGCTGTTCAGGAAGTCGCCGACAGTTTAACCAACTGGAAGCAGACTCGCTCGATACTCAAGGTGCACAGCAACCTGTTCAATTCAACGCGACATGAAGTAGGTCTTACGCAAATGCGCCAGCGCACCGGCCTCAACGATCAGCGGGAGATACTGACAGTCCAGCATGGGTTCCTTGACCAGCAATTCGCGCTGAAGGTTAGTGAAGCCGACCATTTGATTGCGACCGTCGATCTCATCCAGGCGTTGGGCGGCGGATATTCGAACGGCATCGATTTGTCTCGTCCGCAGCTGGCGCCGGAGGCGGCCTTGTCAGGGTTGGAAACCCTGACTCCGGCATGGTCCTTGGAAACCCTGGCTCCCACACTCCTGCCCATTTCTCGAAACGGAAGAGTAGAATGAGGGCTTCCCATTCCTTTTAAATTGAACGCGGATTAAGGATACCTTTTGCCCCGCCCATGCAAGTTGATCGCAAGACAATCCGCCGCCGCCGCAATCTTTTGCTCTTGCTTGTCGCTATCGTGGCGACCGCGGGCGCTTTGGCCTATGCCGCCGATTGGTGGCTCCACGGCCGTTTCTGGGTCGTGACCGACAATGCCTACGTCACCGGCAACCTCATCCCGGTTTATGCCGACGCGACGGGCATTGTCGCCCAGGTTCTTTATGAGGAAACCGAATATGTGAAAAAGGACGACCTGCTTATCCGTCTCGATGCGCAGCGCGCCGCGGCGGCTCTCGACCAGGCCGAAGGCGAGTTGGGGCGGGCGGTGCGCGCGGTCGGCGCGCTTTTTGCGACGCGGCAGCAGATGTGCCAAAAAATTGTCTCTCGCATGGCCCTGTTTGACAAGGTTCGCCACGATATCGTCCGCTACCGGCAGGCGCTCCCGAGCGGTTCGGTATCCAAGCAGGTGCTGCAAAATGCCGAGGACCAGAGGGCGTCCCTCGAAGCCGACCTGAAGGAGGCCCGAGCGGAATTCCAATCCGTCGAAGCGCGGGTGGGCGGCACCACCAGAATAAATCATCCTGACATAGAGGTGGCCAGGAATAAATTCGCCGATGCCTATATTGAATTCGCGCGGCAGCAGATCCGGGCGCCCGTTTCAGGGTACATAGCTAAGCGCAAGGCGCAAGTCGGAGATCGCGTCCGGCCAGGCGACCAAGTAATGACGATCGTTCCCTTGGACCATCTGTGGGTCGAGGCGAACGTGTGGGAGAGCAGGCTGCATTGGCTGCGGCCCGGCCAGCCTGCACTGGTCAATGTCGATCTTTACGGGGAGAGTTACACATTTCATGGAACCGTGGAGGGGCTGGTGCCCGGCACCGGCAGCGTCTTCGCCTTGCTGCCACCCGACAACGCGACCGGCAATTTCATTCATATCGTCCAGCGCGTGCCCGTGCGCATCGCCTTGCGGACGGACGAGATCCTGAAGCACCCCCTCCGGCCCGGGCTTTCGACCGTGACCTCAATCGACATCCGTGACACGGCACAGTCCCCGAACGCCGTGCTGACCGAGGCCTCCACCAAGGAGTATGAGACCAACATTTACTTGGATGATTTTGCCAACGCGAGCGCAAGGGCGGAACAGATTATCAAGGACAATCTGGCGCCGAAAGGCGAAATAGCCGAACCGGCTTGCCCCTCAGGGGAATAGCAAACCGGTTGCCGGCGTCCGTTCTTACTTAATTTCTCGGGCGCGTCCATGAGCCGTTGCGGGCAGGCGGCCCGTCGGGGCTGCGAGACCGATCGCCATCATGGTGGCGGTCGAGCATCGGCAGAACGGCGTTAATTGTCTTCGCCGCCTCCATCCTGTTCGTGTTTGCCGGATGACGCGCATGTGTCGCGTCACTTCACGACAAGCACCGGGCACGGTGCGCGTCGCATGATACGGTCCGCGCGGCTCCCAACCAAACGCTCATACAACGTCGAATGACCTGCCGCCCCGATCACGAGCAATTCCACGTTGAGTTCGGCCGCGAGTTCAACAATGCTCCGCACCGGATGCCCAGCCACGACATGGGTATGCAATTTCACTTCGCTCTCTTCGGCCATCGCACGTGCGCGTTGAAGGACGCCGCGGGAGCGCGGGGTGGCAGTTCCGGTCTCTTCTCTCACCTCTTCGGTGAATTCGGCCAAATGGCCGATCTTTCCGGCCGACACCATGTGCAGCTCCGAATCGTTCTGTTTCGCTATCGCAAGCGCCACCCCCAGCGCGTGAAACGCATATTCCGATCCGTCGTTGGCATGAAGGATTTTGCCGAGCACGCCACTTCGTGACGGCGCCACTTCTGGTTCCGACCGAGGCAGCAAGTGGCTTGGCAGAAAGAATGTATTGGCGACAAAGGTGGGGATGATCGCGGTTCCGATGATCGCCGCCACCAAGGTTGAAAACTGGCTACTATCGATGATCCCGTGCGACCGGCCGAACAAGGATGCGATCGTCCCAAAGCCGAGCCCCGTCGACATCAGGAGCGTCGTGTACATTGCCTCTTTGTGTGGCGAGCCGAAGAGCTTCGTTACTGGAAGTACCGCAACGAACTTGGTCGCCATTTTGACAATAAGAAATAAAGTGAAAGCAGCCGGCGCCGCGATAAGCGCGGGAATCGAAACAAAAGTGCCCACTAGGATGAAATAGAATGGGGTCATCAATCCGAAAGTCAGCGTACGCAGACGCCGGATTAGCTCGTGATCCTTGCCGACGGTTCCAGCAAGCACCATTCCAACGAGATAGGCGGGAAGGACCGCTTCGCTGTCGGCCCAGTCGGCGAACGCTCCCAATCCGAGAAGGCAAAAAAGCAGAAACTTTGTCTCGAACTCGGAAAGCCGCCCTCCATACAGCTTGAAGAGGCGAGGGGTGAGCCACGGAAGAACGAACAAGACCACGGCGGCAACCCCGAGGGATATCAAGGTTTTTATCGTAAACTGAGCGAAAATGAGGCCAAGCGCGCCGACTGACATGAGGTCGGTCACGAAGCAAGCGACCAAGATCGTTTTGCCGTACTCGGTTTTATTGAGACCGAATTCAAGCGTCACGGCGTATACGATGGCCGCCGAAGTCGTCGACATAGCAATCCCGGCAAGCCAACTCGGCATCACTCCCCATCCGAGAAAAAAGTGGGCCGCCGCCGCGCTTCCGAGAAATGGTAAAAAGAAGCTCGCGAGCCCGACCGTGGTGGCTTCCTTCCACTTGCGCTTGAAAATCGATGGATCGAGTTCGGCGCCCGCCAAAAACGTCAGGAGGATCGCGCCCGCACCGGAGAGAAACTTTACCCAGATGTCATCGGCGCCGAGCACGCCCTTGCCAGAGAGAAACTTTGCCCAGATCTCATTGGCGCCGAGCATTCCCGAGCCAATGATGGCGCCGATAATTAATTGCGCGACTATTCCGATGATGATCTCCGTAAGGGCAGTCGAGCCACGGAACCAGATCGAGACCAGGCTCGCGATCAGGGCAAGACCAAACCACAGCGCGGCAAGAGCCCAGACACCGGTCATGAATTATCCTGAGGGTTCGGAGAGGCGTGAAGGGGAAAAGGCGGGCGGCCCGATCCATGTGGGATCCAAGCCATGCCTGCCCGGGGCCAACATGCGGGCGACGGGAAATGGCAGGAAAGAAGAGCACGCAATACCGCATGATTGGCGGACACGCAAAAATCCTCCCGCCGTATCGGCAGGCATCATCCGCCTCTTCGGCGGCGTCGGAGAAGCTCACCCCCTCGTTGCTCAGTCCTAGTCAAAAAACCTAACCGTGGCAAGGCGAGGAAACTTCGCTCGCTCCGGCAAGCTGCAACTCGCGGACCTTCAGTTGCCGTTCCACTCAACGATCATGAGCAGCGTGCCGGACCCGCCACAGAACCGCCAGCGCCGCGCCTTGCAGCAAGACCGAGACAGCGGCGAGCGCCGGCAGGGACCAGTCATAAAGCACGCCGAGCAAACTGCTCCCGGCGAACCAGGCGAGGCCATAGGCGGTGTCGAAAATGCCATAGGCGGTGCCCCGTTGCGAAGCAGGCGCGAACGGCGCGATTGCCGCGCGCATCACCGATGCCTGGGCGCCCATGCCGATGCCCCACAACACCATGCCGGTTATCGCCGCGGCCGGGCCCCCAAGGAAGGCAAGGGGGGCGCTAAGCGCCGAGACGCAAGTGGCAAGGATCATCGCGCCGATGCCAATCCGGTCGAACAAGCGGCCGAGGAGCAAAGCCGCCATCGCTTCGGCCGCCATGGCGAGCGAATAAAGAACGGGGATCCAAACCGGCGCGATCAAGCCGGTCTTTCCAAAATGAAACGCGATCAACGGAAAGTCGGCATAGCCCGCGGCGATCAAGGCCGCGGCGGCGACGTAGACCCAGAACCGGCGCGGCAATTGGCCAGCCGTCAAATCGTGGGGCGCCACGTCGAGATCGCGCGGGCGCGGATAGAAATGGCGAGCGGCGAAGAGCACCATCATCGCGAGCACGGCGGGGATCGCCAATATGGCGAATGCGCCCTGATAGCCGCCTTTCAAATAAAGCGCGGCGCCGACGATCAGGGGCCCGAGAATGGCGCCGGTCTGATCGAGCGCTTCGTGCAGGCCAAAACCCCAGCCGAGCCCGGTTTGACTGCCCGCGTGCGACAGCATCGCGTCGCGCGCCGGGACGCGGATCGCCTTGCCTGCCCGCTCGGCGACGATCAGGAGAACCGCAAGCTCCCAGCGGCCGGTCAACGCAAGGAGCGGCACGGCCAAGAGATTGACGCCATAACCGATGATGGTGATTGGCCAATAGCTGCCGGTGCGATCGCCGAGATAGCCCGAGACGAGCCGCAACGCGTAGCCCAAGAACTCGCCAAGACCTGCGACAACTCCGACGATCGCGGCGCTCGCTCCAAGCACGCCAAGGTAAGGGCCGGTCACGCTGCGCGCGCCTTCATAGGTCATGTCGGCGAATAGGCTGACCACGCCAAGCAGCACGATGAACCGCACGGCGCTGCTTCGGGGAAGGTCGATGCAAGCGGGCACGATCTCGCTCATTATGGGAATTCTCCGTGCGATTGGCGGGACGAAGAGGGCGGGGCGACAAGGCTAGCTGATCAAACGGCGATCGATTCAGAGCGATTGGATCGTGCTTCAGGATCACCATCACCCCTTGGCAAGGCGCGAAACAGTTTCCTCGATAGGCCGGGCGAGCGTGAGTATCAGGCTCGCGATTGCCGCGATATCGTCGAGATGCGCATGCGGCAAATGTAACGGCATACCGTCTGTCGCGTCGGTCGCGAGCGCGGCGATCGTAGGGTCCTCCGGGTAGAGAAAAGGCTTCGTGTTCGCCGCGCGGGAAACCTCGATTTTGACATGCTCGTCGCGCTTAAAGCCCTCGACGAGAATGAGATCGGCCGGACTCATGCGCCGCAGAAGTTCGGCAAGGCCGGGCTCTTCGGCGCCGCGCAATTCATGCATAAGCGCAAAGCGCCGGGACGACGCGACGAGGACCTCGCGCGCGCCGGCCTCGCGATGGAGGTAGGAATCCTTGCCGGGCTGATCCACGTCGAAAGCATGATGCGCGTGCTTGAGCGTCGAGACAACGATGCCGCGTTCGCGCAAATAGGGGATCAGCTTGACGATCAGGGTCGTCTTGCCCGCGCCGCTCCACCCGGCAAGGCCGATCACCCGCATGGTTCAAAACTCCGCGAAGGTTTCGCTTGCCGTGCAGGCCTTCACGGCTTTTTCCGCGCGCCGTGCGGGACTACGGACGCCTACCGCATATTCCCGCGGCACCCTCTGAAACCTGCAGCCCGCACCCTTACCCTCCCTTACGCCAAAGCTCAACGCGCCGCCAAGGATGTTTGTTGGATTTTCTCGACGTTTCTCGATGTCCTACCGAGGTCGATCTCCTTCTCGGCGATCCGGGGAAGGCAGTAAAAAACAAATCGGTTGGGAAGCACACGGCTAGGTTCGCGCAGCGGGTGCTTCCCTCGTCACATTTATGAACCCGTGGTTTCGTCGATGTTGGCCTCTCGGGCGCGGCGATCGCCTTGCTGTGGGCCACCAGTTCCGGGCCCCGGCTTAGCCAATCGCAGGGCTGCCTCATAGGCGCTGCCGAAGCTCCGGTCGAATTTCAGGCTCTTTTCGCCTGACGGTTTGCGTCACGTGGCATCTTCCGTGATGTCACGGATATTCCGCGTCACACCATGCAACGAAACCAAAACAGTGTTAAATCGGTGAACGGGCTATTGCGTCGTTGGGTTCCCAAACCAATGTGATGGCGGCTGACGCATGCAACATTTTAGAAAGTGTCCGGTCTATTGGACTCCTTTTGGCGCCGCCTGCACGCGGTTAACGATTAGGACATCGCTACCCTTGATAAAGGGCGCGCGGGCGGTTTCGTGCAATCAGTGCGATGCGGGTTAGAAAGAGAAATTTCATGGCACGCTTTTTTTTGAAACCTTCTGCGAGCTGCCTCAAAGCGGCACTGTTCGCGTCTGCAATTTTGCTCATGCCGGCTAAGGGTCATGCGGATCCAGGCCGGGAGGGGCCATTCATTGGATTGTCCGGACATTGGTCTGGTGCGGGCACTATCACCATGACGAACGGCGCCACCGAACGGATTCGCTGCAAGGCGGCCTATGCGGTCAATGCCACCGGAAAGGCGTTTGAGCAAACTCTGCGCTGCGCGAGCGCCAGCTACAGGGTGGAAATCAACAGCAATGTCATTTCCGAAGGCGGCTCGCTTTCCGGTTCCTGGGCCGAGACGACCCGCGGGGTGTCGGGAAATATTTCCGGCCGCGCCAGCGGTGCGGAGATCTTGGCCAATATTGCTGGCGCCGGCTTCGCGGCCCGTCTCGACGTGCGCACGCACGGCGACAAGCAGTCGGTCACGATAAAGCCACAGGGCGGCACCGATGTGTCTGCCGTGTCGATCGCTATGCGCAAGGGATAAAATCCGCTATCTCTCGGCCGTCCGTTGCTTGTCGCGCCATGATGCGGCGCGGCGGGCAATCCTAAGCAGGAACATGGCCGTTGGCCGCAAAATAAACAGATCGGCGGTCACCGCCGCCAGCATGGCGAACGCGCTCAGCCATCCGAAGAGGCGGAGCGACGGCAGGTCGGAAAAAACCGTCACCACCAGCCCGCAAGCAAGCACCACCGAAGTTAGAATTACCGCGGGGCCGACGAGTATGGTTGCCCGTTCGACGGCGATTGCGGGGTCCTGGCCTGGGTCGTCCTCGAGGCGCAAACGGTTGAGAAAATGAATTGTTGCGCTCAACCCCAGTCCGAACGAAACGGTCAGCGCCACGACGCTAGCGAACTGCAGGCCCTGTCCCATCACGCGGAGCAAGGCGCCCGAGGCAACGACCGGGAAAATCCCCGGAAGGATGCTCGCCAGCATGACGGCGAAGGAACGGAAGGCGGCGCCGATGAATACGGCGACGAACGCGAACTCGATCGTCAAGCCGCGGCTCAATTTTTCGATCATATTGGCGCTGTTTCGCGCGGCGATCACCGAAAGACCCGTCACCGAAATTCTGTAGCCAGGGTGACGAAGGCGGACCTCCGCGAGCGAATTATCCAAGGCGTTGACGACCGGAAGAAGCCGGCTCGCGTCGACATCCGGAATGCGGCCGGAGACGACTACGGCGTCCTGCCTCGCCGAAATGAAGCGCCGCGTCAAATATTCCGGCAACATGCCGACATATTGCTTCAGGACGCCGGCGCCTGGTTTGCCGGCCTCGATCAGCCACCGGCGTAATGTCTCCAGGGACCAGACGTTGCCGACGCCGGCTTGTTTCTCGAGAATCGCATGAACCTTGGCGATAACCTCGAGAGTTTCCGGCGCGTAGAGCGATGCACCGCGTGGAAATTCAATCAGGACATCGATCGGATTGGCACCAGTTAACTTCGCGTCGAGGCGGTTGCTTGCGGCTACCGCTTGTTGTTTGTCCGGCACTTGATCGGCGAGCCGGTACCTCGGCTCGAGGCTAGCAAAGTTGAGGCCAAGCCCCGCGACGACAAGCAGGCCGGCCAGACTATAAAGCCCGGGACGGCGGACCATGCGGGCGGCGACAAAGCCGCAAAATCGTCTCAGCTGGTCCACTCCGAAATCCGAGCGGGCGATTTGGGCTGCAAATGCGCTCTCGCCGCGCAACAATATTACACCGAGAAGCGGCATGAGAACGAGGACAGCGGCCAGCGCAATGATCGTCGCGATGAAGCCTGCCTCGCCAAAGCTTCGGATCAAGTCCGAGCTGGAAAACTGCAAGGCCACGAAGGACAGAGCCGCCGTCGCATGGGTGAGAACGCAAGCTGGCCCGACGATCAAAATCGCATTGTTCAAGGCCTCGAATTTACTTTCGCCCGCGAGCAACCGGTCGCGCGTGGCGAAGGTAAGCTGCATACTGTCGGAGAAGCTGATCACCATGATCAGAGGTGTCATAACGTTGAGGAACATATTGAGGCGGAAACCGAGCCAGCCGAGCGCGCCGAGCGCCAATAATATCGCGGTCAGCGGCGGACCAGCCGCGATGATCATGAAGGAAACGCGGCGGAAGAAAAGGATCGCGATGAGGCAGCCGGCGGCGAACCCGGTCGTATTGTAGACTATTCTGTCACGCTCGACCGCATTACGGATCTCGAGCTGCATCACTGGAACGCCGGAAACCTCCGCCTTCAGTCCTGCGACGGCGAGATCCTCGGCCATCGCCGCGCGGATTTCGCCGACAACATCGCGCAGCCGATTGCTCTCGACGACGGATGGATCGAGCGCAAGGACGACCAAGGTAAGCTCGCCATCATTCGACAAAAGCTTGCCTCGGATGATCTCGTTGCCCATCACGCGATGGACCAATGCATCGTAAGCGGCGCCTTCTGGGAGCTGATCTGGAAACAGCGGCGCCGGAATCGCACCGTTTTCCGGCGGTTGACGCGCCGAGAAAATTGAGATGATGCCTCGCGTACCGTCGATCAGCTGAAGGTCCGTGACGAGATTGCGCAGCTTCTCGACCGATTCGCGCTCGAGCAGCTTCTTTCCTTCGATGACGACGAGCACATCGAACTCACTCGACGGAAAACGCCGTGTCACCTCTTCGTATTGCTTGAATTCCGGCGTGTCCGAACGGAACAATTGGCTGAGCGAATCGTCGACCTTGAGCCGTGTGACGCCGAAACCAGCGGCAATCGCGAGCACGACCGCAAAAAGGGCGACGGCAACGGGAATGCGGAGCGAGACTAAGCCGATGCGCTCAATGCCGAGAGCGAGCGTGTGGCGCCTTTGTTTGGCGCTTGCACCAGACGATGGCTTTGCTTGATCGGCTTTTCTCGGTCTCAACGTTCTCTCCGAACGGCGATCCAGCGAGGGCCTTCCCTAAAGGCTCGACACGGCCGCGCGTGACCAGTTGAGATGCAGCAAAGTGGGAGCAATTGCGCGGACGCCCGCTCGACAAACACCGTGGGCGCGGGGGGTTCCGCCGCAAGAACCGCCTCTTCGCACCGCTGAATCCATCATAGCGGACGGGCGCGAGGGGGGAGAGTGATTTCCTCGATCCCCGAAGATTAATTGGCTTGATTGAAGACCGGATCCGCCGCCCGGTTCACGCTCCGGGCAAGCCCGGCTTAGGAGACGCAATTCCCCTTACGTGCGGCTACCGGTTCAAACGGGCTCCCGGACGAGCGCGGCCAGGCAAAAATCGAGCATGTGGTCGAGAGCCGGTTCCGGCTCCTGCTCATATTCCGCCATGAGGCGCGGATGACAGAAACGGATGCAAGCGGTGTTGACAAGGCGTGCCGCGAGCGCCGCATCCCCCGCATGGAACTCGCCTGCCGCCATGCCACTCGCGATGACCTGTTCAAGCATCCCGGTCATGCGATGGTTGTGCTCGCGCATGATCGTCCAGTTTTCGGTCATAGCGGCTTCCATCAACTCGTGCAACTTGCGGTCGAACATGTACTGTTTGTGGTGTGCCTTTTCGATGGACGTGATCAAGTTGCGCATTCTGTGGAGGGCGGTGCCGCGAGACATGACGATTTTTCCCCCCTCGGCTTCGATCTTGGCGAGGAGGTCCATGCAGACAGCCGCGTTGATTTCGGATTTCGCCCCGAAGAAGCGGTAGACATTCGCCGGAGACATGCGCAGCTCGCGTGCGATATCGGCGACCGTCGTCTTTTGGAAGCCGAGTTGCCGGAACAGGCGCTCCGCGACTTCGACAATCAGGCGACGCGTATCCTTGCCCTTGGCTTCTTTTTCCGAGGGTTCTTTTTCCGCGAGTTCTCTTTCGGTTCGCATGTCCTCACCGTCCTGTCGAGCATCAGCAGGACTATGATCATCGCGAGTGTCTGGCGCTTCCCCCAAATGGGTGTGAAGGCGGATATACTTTTCCTTAACGTCGCTTAAACCGCGCATGATTTTCGGATCCCGAGTAACTAACAGCCTCATTATGAGCCCCTTTCTCGAAGCGCGCTTCCCCCAAATGGGTAAATGCGGTTAGACATCAGTTGGTTCACGAAATTTAAATGACGGCTGCCATCACAATACTGTGAAAAATTGACGCTTAGGGCTCGGATGCGTGCGGACAAGTGCTTGCCCGGACATTTGCGCGATCTCGCGAGCGAAAGCTTGGATGGTTTCGATTGTCGCGGTCATTTCCTTGATCGTGACATCGTTGATTGGACCATCCCTGCGAGTGTCGGCGGGTGGGCCGAGCGCGCTGCCAGACCACGATTTTCCTCCCTGACGATTTGAAACATCACGGTAAAGATTTGTCATAATGACTCAAGTCTGTTGTCTACGCAACAAGAAATATGTGGTCTACGCAACAAGAAATATGTGGTCTACGCCATAAAAACAGCTCGGACCAAATTATCCCGGCGCCTCGAGTTGTGGAAAAACAGGATCGCCCGCTGGGCTGATCGAGCTTCCTCTCATTTGTGGAAAAGCTGTGAAAAACCCAGGGACCGTTGCCCTTATGCCCTGTTGGCCACAAAGGGCCGTTGCCCTTATGTCCTGTTAACCACAAAGGGCCGTTGCCCTTATGTCCTGTTAACCACAAATGCAAAAGCCGACCGGGACAGCCGGGCGCGTCGCCGCGGCGAGTGATCGCCCGCCTTAAAAGTTGCCCGTAACGCTTAAGGCTCCACCGTCCCGAGGCGGCGGAGCTGGCCCGGGCGGCAGGGGGCCGCGCGGATGGTCTCGTTCAACGGGTGAGGCGGAAGCCGCCCCTTCCCCCTAGAGAGGCCGGGGCGCCGGCTGCCTCGATTTGGCGCGAAGGGCCGTCGCCCGCATCGCCTTGAACGGGGTCTGGTTGGCCTCGTTTTCGAGCCGCCAATCAGCGGCCGCCCCTCCGCCCGCCAATATGGTCTTGAACCGCAGTCAGGGGAGGCGACAAAAAGGCGTCGAACCGCGCCTGAACGATGGCGTAGCATTCGCACGCTCTCTTTTCCAGGCCGGGCCGATCGCTGATTTGGATCGTCCCCCGGCGGTAGCCGATGAGACCGGCGGCCTGCATCGCCTGCGCGGCAAGCGTCACCGATTTCCGGTCGGCACCCAACATGTCAGCCAAGAATTCGTGCGTGTATGTTAGGCTCTCGCGTCCGGCGCGATCATGCATCATGAGGAGCCAGCGGCACAATCTCTGTTCGATCGTATGCTTGGCATTGCACGCGACGGTCTGCTGAACCTGGGCCAGCAGCGTCTCCGAATAACTTACCAGAAGATTGCGCACGTGCTCGCTCCGCTCGAACTCCCCTCGCACAACCTCGATGGGAACGCGCACCAAGGGACCTTCCAATTGCACCAGGCATATATTGAAGGAGACCCGGCTATACATCGCCGCGAAGAGGCCAAAGGCGCCTTCGTTGCCAAGGTTCGCGGTTTCGATGCGCGTGCCGTCCTCCAGACGCGTCAACAGCGAGAGAACGGCGCCCCTCGGAAAATAGACGTGTTCGAGGAAGCCGCCCGCCTTGCAGATAATCTCACCGAGCTTGAGGCTGACCGGTTCCATGTGGGGCTCGATCCGCGCGCGGCTGGCGGGTTCAAAGGCGCCGAGCAACCGATTGGGGACCTCGTATGGGTCGGCCATTAGTTTGCCCATGCGTTCACCGGCTACAGCAGGTCGTCTTGGCAGGTTTTGCCCATCTCGAGCGGGAGGGCCGCCAGCGTTTCGTACAACTTTCTTTTGTGTTCCGCCGCATGTTCCTCACACTGTTTCACAAAATCCAATTGGAGCGACGCAATCTCTTCCATGCTATTTGCCTTGCGAAGATTAGCCATGTGCTGAGCCGTGCGGGCAAGCGCCACCTCCAGGGACAATCCCGCGATCGTGAGAGCGAAAGCTTGGACAGTTCTGGTTGCCGGGGTACTTCCATTGATCGGGCCATCGATGCGAGGGTCGGCCGGTTGTACCTGCGCGCGCTTTTGATCCACGATTTTTCCCCAAACTGTTAGAATCACATCGCCATTCAGTCATAATATTTCCCCCATGTCTGTGGTCCAGGCCACACAAAAGCACAATAAATCAAACAACAC